>CAZZAH010000374.1:0-4729 GCA_964652115.1 uncultured bacterium
GCGAGGTGTCGAGCTCGAGAGCGGTCCGGAGCACACGACCAAAGTAGTGGCGCGGCTCGTAGATCGCCTCGATCACCTCGAGGTAATCGCCCAAGATCTCCTCGCGCGGGCGCATCGTTTCGAAGTTGAGGCCGCCGGTGCATTGGTCGCCGGTCTCCTCGGGCGCGAGATCGAAGTCGGTGTGCAGGCGACCTTCGCGCACCAGTCGCTTGGTCAGCTGTGTGCCCGGAAGCGCGGTCAGAAGCCCCGCCATGTTCACCGGGATCGCGGTCGCCTCGACGCACTCGATGATGCCGCGCGCGGTGCCGGCCGCCTCGGTGTCGAAGCCCAGGATGTAGCCCGCATTCACGAAGATGCCGTGGCGGTTGATCGTCCGGATCGAGTCCGCGATCGAACGATGCGTGTTCTGCCGCTTCTGCGTCGCCACCAGCGTCGCCTCGTCCGGGCTCTCGATGCCGACGAAGATCGCGAAGAAGCCGACCGACTGCATCAGCTTGAGCAGAGCGTCGTCGTCCGCGAGGTTGATCGACGCTTCGGTCGAAAACTCGAAAGGCCAATTGTGCTTCTCGAGCCAGGTCTTGAGCTCCGGCAGGAAGGTCTTCACCAGCTTCTTGTTGCCGATGAAGTTGTCGTCCACCAAGTCGACGTGGCCGCGATACCCCAAGGCATAGAGCGTCTCGAGCTCGACCAGAATCTGCGGCGAGGTCTTCGCGCGCGGGACGCGGCCGAAGAGCTCGATGATGTCGCAGAACTCGCAGTTGAAGGGGCAGCCGCGGCACCACTGGATCCCCACATGCAGGTAGCGATCGAACTTGAGGAGATCGAAGCGCGGGCAGGGCGAGCCGGAGACGTCGGCTCTGGCCTCGCTGCGGTAGACGCGATGCGCGGTGCCCTGAGCCGCGTCGGCGAGGTACATCGGAAGGGTGACCTCGGCTTCACCCAGCACCAGGTGATCGGCCTCGGCGTAGAGATGCGGGCTCGAGGTGGGGTCGGGACCGCCGACGATCACCTTCTTGCCCTTCGCACGCGCCATGCGGATCACGTCGAGGCAATCGTTCTGCTGGGGGAGCATGCCGCCGGTCATCACGACGTCGGCCCAATCGAGCAGGGTCGGATCCCAATCATCGACATTGCGATCGAAGAGTCGGATCTCCCAGTCGGTGGGGAGGAGCGCGGCCACGGTGATCAATCCCAGAGGAGCAGCGGGGTAGCGCGCCCCGGTGAGCTCGCAGGTCGGTCGATACTTCCAGAACGACGGCGACCGGAACTCCGGGTGCACCATCAAACACCGCGTCACGAGTACCTCCTTGTTCACGGCATAGCTTGCAGCGTAGGCGCGGCCAGCGGGGAAAGATAGCTGGATATCGCCGCGCTTCGAGAAGCGTGCGAGACCTCGAGTCCCGCTTCGCTCGCAGGTGACGAGCCTTGCTCTACGTCACCTCGCGGGTATACTGGCCACCGCGCGCACTACCGGCGCCCGCAACGTACTTCCCCGGCGAAGGGAGGCTGCATGCGAGGACGAGGTCCCTCTGACCTTCTGGGTCTAGTGTTTGCGACGGTCCTTGTGTCTCTAGCGCTCATCGCTTCCGCGCAAGAGCCTTACCTCATCGATCAACGACCACAGGCTCAGGATCCGTCGAAGGTGGGTCTTCCGCCCGGCGTGCTGCTCGCTCAACGCTCCACCGGTGAGGCTGCGCCGGCCGCTCCGCAGATTTCCTCCGTCACCGCGGTCTGTCTCGGCTGTCACGAGAAGCTCGGCGTGACCGGCAGCGCGATCCGCGACTGGAAGATGAGCAAGCACGCGGCCGCCGGCATCGGCTGCGAGAGCTGCCACTACCCGAATGACGCCGCTCCGGCTGCGGTGCGCGAGAGCGAAGCGCGTTGCAGCGACCCTAAGGTCCGCCGCGGCGTCTCTCCCGCCAACTGCGCCGAGTGCCACGCCGATCAGGCGGCGCAGTTCGAGCGCGGCAAGCACAGCAAGGCGTGGCTCGCGATGTCGGCCATGCCCGCGACCTACAACCAACCGCACGCCATCGCGGAGACCAAGGGCTGCGGCGGTTGCCATCGCATCGGCTTGGACAGCGGAAAGTGCGATGCCTGCCACACGCGCCATCTCTTCTCCGCCGCGGAGGCGCGACGGCCTGAAGCGTGCCGCACCTGCCACATGGGATTCGATCACGCGCAGTGGGAGATGTACGACACCTCGAAGCACGGCTCGATCTACGCGATCGAAGGGGACCAGTGGAACTTCAGCCGTCCGGTCGAGCAGTGGTTCGACAATCCGAACGAGGCGGAGTGGGGACGGCCTCGCGCTCCGGTCTGCGTGACTTGCCACATGAGCGACGGCAGCCACGAGGTCAGGACCGCGTGGGGCTTTCTAGCCCTGCGCTTACCCGAGTCGGACAAGGAGTGGCTCGGGTATCGCGCGAAGATCTTGCAGGGGCTCGGCGTGCTCGATGCGAAGGGCAATCCGACCGATCGCCTCGTCGTCGTGCAAGCGGGCGACCTCGCGCGCTTGAACGCGGAGGACTGGGGCACGGAGCGCAAGAAGATGCTCGGCGTCTGCGGTAAGTGCCACGCGACCGGCTTCGCCTCGGAGCAGATGGCGGCGGCCGACAGCATCATCAAGGCGTCGGACGCGCTCATGGCCGAGGCGATCACCATCGTCGAAGGATTGTACAACGATAAGATCCTGAAGCGGCCCGCGCTGGTGCCGCTCTCGGTCGACCTCCTTCGCTTCTATGAGGTCGAGCAGCCGATCGAGCAGCAGCTCTACACCATGTTCTTGGAGCATCGGCAGAGGAGCTTTCAGGGCGCCTTCCACATGAATCCGGACTACCAGCACTGGTACGGCTGGGCGGAGATGAAGCGCGACCTGACCGAGATCCGCGCCGAGGCGAACCGACTCCGCTCCGAGAAGCGTTAGCCGGCGCTCCTCCGAGCGTCCGCTCCTTCTTCACCTCGGGTAGACTCCGGGAAGCGCGCCGCCATCGATGACGGCGCGTCCGGCCCCCAACCAGGAGTCGACCGATGGCGATTCTTACGCTCTCGCGCCAGTACGGCGCCGGCGGTCTCGAGGTCGGGCAGCGGCTCGCCCTCCGTCTGAGCTATGACTTCATGGACTCGCGCCTGCTCGACGAAGTGGCGCGCCGACTCAAGCTGCCCGAGGAGGTGGTGCGCTCCTGGGATGAGCGACGCGAGGGGCTCGTGCTCCGGCTCTTTCGCGCGCTCCAGTCGGCTCATCCGGAGTACGCCGCGCCGACGCCGATGGTGGAGGGCGCACCGACCCCCGATCCCGATCGTGTGGCGGAGGTCGTGCGCGAGGTGATCCTCGAAGAGGCGCGGGGGAACCGCGCGGTCATCGTTGGACGCGGCGCCGCCTTCATCCTTCGCGGTTTCGCCGACGCGCATCACTTTCGTTTGGTGGCCCCGCGAGAGGCGCGGATCGCGCGGGTGGCGCAACGCCTCGGGCTCCCGAGCGAGGAGGCGGCGAAGCAGGTCGATCAAGCCGACAAGGAGCGCGTCGCCTGGATCCGCCACTTCTGGAACGCCGACGCGAACGACGCCATTCACTACAGTCTCGTGGTCAACACCCAGGCGCTTGGGGTCGAGCGCTCGGTCGAGGTCATCCTGCGAGCGGCGGGTTTGCCGGAGTGAAGCGCGACCGATCGGGCCGCCCGCCCGCGCGCTCCGAGGAGGCGATGCAGCGCGCCTCGGCCGCCGCCGCGTCCGCGTTGCGCTCCGGCACCGCAGCGTTCCGACGCCGCAACTTCCGGCTCTTCTGGTTCGGGCAGGCGCTCAGCCTGATGGGCACCTGGATGCAGTCGGTGGCGCAGTCGTGGCTCGTGCTCACCCTCACCAACAGCCCTCTTCAGGTCGGGCTCGTGGTTGGTCTGCAATTCCTGCCGGTGCTCCTCTTCGGCCTGATCGGCGGCGTCCTGGCCGATCGCTTCAACAAGCGGCGCTTCCTTCTCCTGACCCAGAGCTTGCAGGCGGTGCAAGCGCTCGCGCTCGGCATCCTCACCCTGAGCGGGCATGTCGAAGCATGGCAGGTGATGGTACTGGCCGCCTTCCTCGGCTTGACCAACGCGTTCGACATGCCGACGCGCCAGTCCTTCGTGGTCGAGATGGTGGGGCGCGAGGATTTGATGAACGCGCTCGCCTTGAACAGCTCGGCGTTCAACCTCGCGCGGATCGTCGGCCCCGCCATCGGCGGCGTGTTGATCGGCACGATCGGCGTGGGGCCGGTCTTTCTGATCAACGCGGCGTCGTATATCGCGGTCTTGATCGGGCTCTTCTTCATCCGCGAGTCGGAGCTGACCAACGTGCCGCGGCCGTCGAGCGGAAGCATCAAGCGCAACGTCGCCGAGGGACTCCGCTACATCGGTAAGACGCCGGTCGTGCTGGTGGCGACGACCCTGATCGGCCTGGTGGCGATGGTCGGGATGAACTACACCGTGCTGCTCTCGGTCATGGCGCGCGATGTCTTTCACATCGGATCAGAAGGCTTCGGGCTGCTCATGGCCTCGCTCGGCATCGGCTCCTTGCTCGCAGCGCTGGTGATCGCGGCCTCGCCGAACATCGATCCGATGCGCACCATGATCACCGGTGCCTTCGGCTTTTCGATCCTCGAGATCCTTTTTGCGATCTCGCCGCGCTTTCACTTCGTGCCGCTCTCCTTCGGGCTGCTGTTCGGCGTCGGCTTCTGCATGATCCTGATGACGGCGAC
>CAZZAH010000375.1:0-1425 GCA_964652115.1 uncultured bacterium
AGGGGAGGCCGCTCGGTCCGCCGTAGTAGCAGTAGGCGCGGCCCTCCGTGGTCTGGCCGTTCGAGTAGCCGGATGCGCCGACGATCACATCGTCGTAGCCGTCGCCATTCACGTCGCCCGCGCACGAGACGCAGCTGCCGAGCGCCGCGTTCGCCTGATTTCCCTCGATGCTCCAGGCCGCGGAGGGGAACAGCCCGCCCGGATTGCCGAGAAAGAGCCAGACGCGTCCCTCCCCCGACTGTCCGTTCGAGAAGCCGGGCGCGCCGACCAGAAGATCGCTGTAGCCGTCGTTGTTGATGTCGCCCGCGGTCGAGACCGAGGTTCCGACCTTCGCGTCGAGCAGGTTCGGCTCGAAGCTCCAATCGGCGGTCGGTTGAAGCCCGGCCCGCGCGATCGGCGAAACGAGCAACGACACGAGTGCGGTGGCAAGCAGTGCGAAGCGCGGCAGTCGCGGAGTCCTCGTCTGATCACGCCTGGTGGAACGCCGGTTCATCTCTTCCTCCTTCTCGAGTGCGGTCGGTCGCGCGGACGCTTGCCGCGTTTCGTGAGGGGAATGAGTCGAGGCGCGAAAACCGAACGGGGGGTCGTCGAACGTCCGGGGAGTGAGGAGCGCGGGGCTCGTGGAGGCTTCATGCGGCGGGCCGCAGTCCAGGTGATGGCTCGGCTTGCAAATTACCCACTGCGTGGGTAGATTCTCGCCATGTACCGGAGATTCGTACAGGGGCGCCTCGAGGCGGCGCTCGCCGACACCCGCGTCGTACTACTCAATGGCGCGAGGCAGACCGGTAAGTCGACTCTGGCAAAGCAATTGGCAGCGGAGCGGGGTGGCCGATACGTCACCTTGGATGACCCGACCATTGCCGGCCTCGCGAACTCCGACCCCGACAGCTTGGTCCGATCCGCCGGTGATTTCACGGTCATCGACGAGGTCCAGCACGCGCCGGCCCTCTTTCCCGCCCTGAAACGGGTCGTCGACGAGGACGGCCGCCCGGGCAGGTTTCTACTGACCGGGTCGGCGAACGTCTTCCTGCTCCCGAAGCTCTCGGAATCGCTCGCGGGTCGGATCGAGATCGTGCCCCTCGCTCCCCTCTCCCAGGGGGAGCTGGCCGGCGAGCAGATCAACCTGGTGGACCAGCTCTTCGACGCGCAACCGCTGTCAACGGGCACCCTCGTTCAGGACCGCGTGGGAATGTGCGAGCGTGTGCTAACGGGCGGCTTTCCCGAGGTGGTGGCGCGGCCCGCGGGCGATCGTCGGGAGGCCTGGTTTCGAAGCTACATTGCCGCCCTACTGCAGCGTGATGTCCGCGACCTGGCGAACATCGAAGGATTGACCGCAATGCCGCGCCTGCTCGCCTTGCTCGCCGCCCGCTCCAGCGCGTTGATGAACATCGCGGAGGTGTCGCGGGCCACGGGCATCGCGCACTC
>CAZZAH010000375.1:1525-4728 GCA_964652115.1 uncultured bacterium
ACCAGCGTCAGCCGCCGGCTCTGCTCGAACGCACCGGCAGTCAGGCGATAGAAGTAGACGCCCGCGCCGACCGCGTGGCCCTGATCGTCGAGGCCATCCCACGGCACCGAGTGCATGCCCGAGGTCAGGGTCGTCGAGAGCAGGTTACGGATCGCGCGGCCGCTCGCGTCGTAGATCACGAGCGAGGCGGGCGCCGGGTTGCTCAGCACGAAGCGAAGCGTCGTTCCGCCCTGCGCCGGGTTCGGCAGGTTGGGCAGGAGCGAGGTCTTCGCGACCAACGAGCCCTCGGGCGCGTCGGTCGAACTCGGCGTGAAGCTCTCGATCGAGAAGTCATCGATCGCCGCCTCGGTCAGGCCCTGGGTGTTGATGTCGCACGCCTGGAAGCGGAATTTCACGGTCGAGCTCAGCGTGACGAAGTCGTTGATCCGGAAGCCGCGCTCACGCCAGCTGTTCTCCACGCCCGGCACGCGCTCGAGCGCGACCCACGAAAGCCCGCCGTCGGAGGAGACGTCGATGACGAAGGTATCGTCGGACGACGCGCCGCCCATCCCGTACCAGCGCCAGAAGTGGACGAACGCGAACTGCGCGCCCGCGAGGTTGAAGTTCGGGCTGATCAAGGTTGTACAACCGTTGTCGACGTCGTTGTTGCCCGGATCGTCTGGCGTCGTGCCCTGTCCGGTGAAGAAGCACTTTACGCCGGGCGCGACCGTGTGATCGTCCGCCGGCTCAATCTGATTGCCTTGGTCGATGGTCCCGATCGGATCATCGCGCACCCAGCGTCCGGTGGTGGCGTTGTCGCCCGGTCCGACCAGCAGCCAGTTACTGTCGCCCGGATCCTCCGCCGCGAAGGAGTAGAGGAGCGACGTGATGTAGAGGGTGTAGGTCGCGACCGGCGCATTGCTCGGCGAGGTCGAGGTGAAGCCCGCCCCGTCGGTCGCCTGCACGTAGTAGTCGATGGTCGAGCCCGACGGCTGCCCCGGGATCAGAACCTGCCACTCGCCGAAGGAGAGCACCATCGGCACGCTGCTGAAGGCGCCGCCGTTCACGCGATAGAAGAGGAACGCGCTGGCGACGGTGCTCGGATCGCTGATCGTCGCGCGGATCTGATAGGACGGCAGGCTCGGGCTCGAGCCGAGGTTGGTCACGTTGGTGATGGTCGGGCCGCCGATGTCGGTCAGCGCGAAGTTCTGCATCGTCGTGTTGCCGGCGGTGATGCTCACCGTGGTCGACGCGGTGGCGAAGCCGACCAGGCTCGCCTGGATGGTGTACGTGCCCTCGCCCGCGGCGCCGTTGTACTGGCCGCTCGCGTTGGTGGTGAAGTGGCGTCCCGCTTCGACCAGCGTGATGTTCGCGCCGGCCAAGGGGACGTTGCCGAAGCTCGCGTTGGTGACGGTGCCGGCGACGTGACCCAGACCGACCCTCGCGATCTCGACCGCGGCGTAGGCGTCGATCACACCCCAACCGTAGGTGTTGTCCTCGCCGACCGTGCCCTCGTCGCGCGCGGTGTCCATCAGGATCTGCTTCACCGTGTCGACATCGAGGTTGGGATCGGCTTCGCGGATGAGCGCGACCACTCCGGCGACGTGCGGGCCCGCCATCGACGTGCCGCTGAGCAAGCCGTACGCGCCGCCGGGAAGCGATGAGTAGACATCGACGCCCGGCGCCGAGACCTCAGGCTTGATCTTGTTCGCGGGCGGGACGCTGCAGCCGCTCGGTCCGCGGCTCGAGAAGTTCGCGATCGGATAGGGGAATTGCGTGGTGTTGGTCGCGTCGACCGCGCCGACGGAGAAGGCGTTGGTCAAGGTGGTGGCGCGATCGGCGGGCGAGCGGAGTGTAGTCGCGCCCGGTCCTTCGTTGCCGGCCGACCAGGTGACGACGACGCCAGCGGCCTCGCAGTTATCGATCGCGGCCCACCAGCGTGAATCGCAGTCGGGATAGCCGAAGCTCTCGTTGATGCCCCAGGAGTTCTGCACGACATCGGGCACGTCATCGACCGTGTTCACGTTGCCGTCAGGATTCATGAACCACTGGAAGGCCGCGAGGACGTCGTTGTCGAACTCCGTGCCGGCTCCCTCGGCGATGGCGTTGCACGAGATCCACTTCGCGCCCCAGGCAACGCCGATCGTGTCCTGCGTGGCGACGCCGAGGCCGGTCATGGTGCCGGTGGTGTGGGTGCCGTGCCCATTGGTGTCGTTCGGAAACTGCGTGTTCGTGCCGAGCACGTCGAGCCAGCATTGCTGCCACGGCACGACGCCGCCCGCACCGCGCCAGCGCGCCGAGAGCGCGGGGTGATTGCCGTCGGCGCCGGTGTCGAGGCTCCCGATGAGCGAGCCCGCGCCGGTAATCCCGAAGTCGCGCCACACCTGGTTCGCGCGGATGGCGCGAAGACCGGGCGCGAGGCCGATGCCGAGCGCCGGTCCGTGCAGCTCATCGATGACACCGGGCATCGACTGCGCGGGGCGGATCGGCTCGATCAGCTCCGGCTTGAAGTTCGGCTCGATCACATCGACGTCGCCGCGCTCGGCCAGGCGCGCGATCTCTCCCTTCGTCGCCTGAACGACGAGGAGGTTCGACACCCAGTAGCGCGTGTAGCCCATGACCTCGCCCGAGCGCATCGCGTCGTCGAGGTGGGTCACCAGCGCTTGCTGGGTCGGCATCATCGCCTGAAGCGCGTTCAAGACGGTTCGCGAGCGCTCGAGACGCGTGGCGCGGCTCTGGTGAAGCTGCGTGTTGAGCTCGGCGATGGGCGCCTGCGCCGACAGGTTCACGATCACGCTGATCGGATCGGTGGCCGCCGCGCGATCCATCTGGGCCTGGACCGCTGGGTGAATGGTGCCTGCGGTCGCGGCACCGGCGAGCGCGACGAGAGCCGCGCCCGCGAGCGTCACGGACAGGGAAGGGGGACGAACAACGAGCATCACTGCCTCCTGCTGTGGTTTGGAGAGGAGTGTCCGGGGAGGCACGGGACTTCGCCCGGGAGGAACTCCGCGCAAAATGGCGCGTGGCGATTGTAGCTGCCGGCCGGGCTCGACGGAATCGGGACTTCGGGGCGGCGAGGCGTCTGCCGAAGGCATCCCTATGGCCCGATTCGCCGCCATTTTCCAATCGCGCGCCGCAGGCTAGACTCCGCCCACATCACCGATCCAATACGGAGGAATCCTTGGTCAAGAAATCCCCGGCACGGAAGGGGGCGGTCGCGCCGC
>CAZZAH010000376.1:0-4724 GCA_964652115.1 uncultured bacterium
TCACGAAGCCGTCGGTCTCGCCGATCGCGAGCGACTTGCCACTGGCGCGGAAGGGGAAGCGTCCGATCTTGACCTCGATCCCCTTCTCCTTCGCGGCGCGCTCCGTTAGACCGATGGAGGCGACCTGCGGTTGGCAGTAGGTGCAGCCCGGGATCTTCATGTAGTCGAGGCCCGGATGCTCCTTGCCCGCGATCCACGTGACGGTGGCGACGCCTTCCGCCGACGCAACGTGCGCGAGAAGCGGCGGCCCGATCACGTCGCCGATCGCGAAGACGCCGGGGATGTTGGTCTGATACTTCTTGTCGACCTTGATGTAGCTCCGCTCCGTCTGGATGCCGAGCTTCTCCAAGCCGATCTCCTCGATGTTCCCCTGCACGCCGATCGCGACCAGCGCCTTCTCCGCCTCGACCTTGATCTCGCCGTTGGGCGTTTCGATCACCGCGATGACGCCGCCCTTCTTCTTGGTCAGCGACTTCACCTTCGAGCCGGTGTGGATCGTCATGCCGCGCTTCTTGAAGACGCGTTCGAGCTCTACCGAAACCTCGGTGTCCTCGATCGGGAGAATGTTCGGCAGCATCTCCACCATCGTGATCTCGCTGCCGAAGGCCTGGTACATGTAGGCGAACTCGACCCCGATCGCGCCCGCGCCGATCACGAGCAGCGACTTCGGGATCGCGGGGAGGACCATCGCCTCCTTCGACGTGAGGATCGTCTCGCCGTCAAACTCCACGCCCGGGAGCTGACGCGGGCGGCCACCGGTCGCGACGATGATCTTGCCCGCCTGCACCGCGCGCTTCTTCCCGTCGGCCTCGGTCACCTCGATCGTGTCGGGTGCGGTGAGCACGCCGCGGCCCCCGATGTAGTCGACCTTGTTCTTCTTGAAGAGGAAGCCGACTCCCTTGTTCAAGCGGTCGGCCACGTCGCGGCTTCGCTTGATGATGACCGGCCAGTCGACGGAGAGGCCCTGAACCTTGAGGCCCCAGAAGTCGCCGTGGGTCAGATGCGAGTAGACCTCGGCGTTCTTGAGCAGCGCCTTGGTCGGGATGCAGCCCCAGTTGAGGCAGATGCCGCCCAGGTGCGTCGATTCGATGCAGACGGTCTTGAGCCCAAGCTGGCCGGCGCGAATCGCCGCGACGTAGCCGCCCGGGCCGCCGCCTAAGATCGCCAAGTCCCAGCGATCGGCCATGCGTCCTCCTGCGTGCAAAAAAGCGGATTCCCAAAGGCCGGAAGGTAGCACAGGGGACGCAGAGGGCCAAGAAGGGGGCGGCTGCTCGAGCCGCTCGCGGTTATCGAGCGAGCGGGTCGACGTGGCGAGCCAGGATCGCGTCGATGTCCTCGAGCGCGACCTTCGAGTACCAGGCGCCCTCCGGAAAGACGAAGACGTTCGGACCGAAGGCGCACCGATCGAGGCAACCGGTCTGGCTCACGCGGACACGGCCCTTCAAGCCGCGCGCCTTCACCTCTTCCTTCAATCGCTCGCGGATCTCGAGCGCCGGGCCATCCATGCAGCAGGCCTTGCCGTCGGGGCGCTCGTTCGTGCAGACGAGGATCAAGACCTCGTACGGTTGCGGTTGGTTTTCCATGCTCCTCGTTTCAGCTCGCCAGGTCTTCGCTCAAGGACGCGCGCGTTGGTCCCACGACCGGCGCGCGCCACTGGTAATTCGGATGGCCCACCACGAACTCGACCGGCGCGTTCGCATCGAGGAAGCGCTTCGTCTGCTCGCTCGTGAAGTGAAAGCGCACGTAATGCACCGCCGCGATCCTCCCCGGCTCGCTATGTCCCTCCTCGAATCGCGCGGGCACGCGGCCCGCGCCCTCGAGCTCGAACCAGATCTGCTCTCCGTGATCGAGGCCGAGGAAGGCCTCGAGGTCGGCGCGAATCTTCGCCGGATCGGACACCTCGATGAAGAGTGTGGCCGAGAGCTCGCCCGCCTGTGGAATGAGCACGTTGTAGGTTTCGATCTCGTGCGCGATCGCCGCCTCGTCCACCATCCGCTCGGCGCGGACCATCTCGTGGATCTGATAGAGCAGCGTGGCGTGATTCTCGAAGACGAGCGAGAGCTTGTCCCCCGCCTGGATACGCCGGAGCTGTCGGAGGCGAATCACCTCGAGCCTCGCCTCGCTCCTCGTCTTCTCGTAGGTAGTGAGGTCCTGCACCTCGTCGCGTGTGATCGGCTTCATCGTTCTCCTGCTCCCGCCTGCCTCTGCCTAGCCTACACCTCGAAGGAGAGGCCGTAGGCCTCGTGCACCAACTCGATCGGATGCGTCACCGTTTTGTGACCGCGCTGATGGATCTGAAGCCCCGCGAGCGTGCAGTCGGAGATGACGCGATCGGCCGGAGCTTGGTCGAGCTCGCCAAGCAGCTTGTCCGCGATCGCGAGCGACCCCTCGAAGGTCTCCTTCTTCATGCCCCAGGTTCCGTCCATGCCGCTGCACTTGTCGATCAGCCGCACGCGCGTGCCGGGAATGAGCTGCAAAAGATCGCGCGACTTGTACCCGATGTTCTGCGCCTTGAGGTGGCAGGGCAGGTGATAGGCGATGACCTGCTTCTTCTCGCGGAAGTCGGTCTTGAGCTTGCCCCGTTCCTTGAGCGCCATCAGATACTCGCAGAGATCCATGGTCGCCGCGGCGACCCGCTTGGCGCGGGGATCATCGCTCAGCCATGCGTACTCCTGCTTGAGCATGTAGCCGCAGGTCGGCTGCGGCACCACGATGGTGTAGCCCGCCTCGACCAGCGGGAAGAGCGTGTCGAGGTTCTCGCGGATGTAGCTCTGCGTGAGGTCCAGGTCACCCGACTCGAGCGCGGGCATGCCGCAGCAGCGCATCGGCGGCGTGGTCACCTCGACCTCGTTGTGCTTCAAGACGGCCACCGCCGCTTGCCCGATCTGGGGCCAGTGATGATTGACCGAGCAGGTGGCGAAGAAGGCAGCCTTCTCTCCGCTCGTGCTCGGCTTCGAACGCAGCTTGCGCTTGGCCCAGGCGAGGAAGGAGACGCGATGAAACTTCGGCAGCCAGCGACGTCGATGCACGCCGATCACCCCTTCGAGCACGGCGCGAAAGACCGGCAGGCGGTTCGCCCAGTTCGACAACGGCACACCCGCTCCGCCGAGCTTTCCCGCGAGGTCCGGGTTCGAGAGGAAGCGGTCCTGCATGGTGTGGTGCTCGCGCTTCTTTCGCACCATGACCGAGCGCAGCATGAGGCGCGGAAAGTCGACCGCCCACTCGTGCTGCTCCGGCGTGTAAGGGCAGTTGACGTAGCAGAGCTTGCACTGGAAGCAGAGGTCCACCACCTCGTCGAGCACGCCCTGGGTCAGCTGTTGCACGTCGCCCTCATGGGCATCGACCGCCTTGAAGAGCGCGGGAAACGAACCGCAGTACTTGAAGCAGAGGCGACAGTCGGCGCAGATGTGATGAATGCGGAGGGTGTCTTTCCGAAGCGCGTCTTCGTTCCAGAAATCAGGCAAGCGAGGATCGAGGGTCATTCGGCTTCGTCTCCTGGCCGGGGAGGTACGGAGGCGGGAAGGCGCCGCGCCCGTCCCGCCTCATCGCCGACTCGCGGCAACCGAGCTACTTGTTCAGGTTGTCGAGCGCCTTCTGGAAGCGACCGGCGTGCGACTTCTCCGCGCGCGCCAAGGTCTCGAACCAGTCGGCGACCTCGGCGAAGCCTTCGGTCCGCGCGGTCTTGGCGAAGCCGGGATACATCTCGGTGTACTCGTAGGTCTCGCCCGCCACCGCCGCCGCCAGGTTCATCTCGGTCGAGCCGATCGGAAGATCGGTCGCCGGATCGCCCGCCTGCTTGAGGTAATCGAGGTGACCGTGCGCGTGGCCGGTCTCGCCTTCGGCGGTGTCGCGGAAGTGGCCCGCGACCTCGGGATAGCCTTCGACGTCGGCCTGCCGCGCGAAATAGAGGTAGCGGCGGTTGGCCTGGCTCTCGCCGGCGAACGCATGCTTCAGGTTGTCGTGGGTCTTCGTCCCCTTCAGGGTGGCCATGTTCTCCTCCTTGATCAAACGATGTCTCCGCGATCCAACCAAGCCGGGCAGGTCGAGCGCGTCGGGTGTGGGATTGAATCGATCTAAAGTTCGACTCTGTCTTATCCGCGGGCAGAATACGCGGGCGTCGCGCAGGGTCAATCCAATTCTTCAGTGGCCGGCCACCGGCAGCTTCGGTGTCGGTACGAGCGCGACGCCACGCGCCTCGGCTCGAAGGCGAGAGAGGGCGCGCGCTTTCAACAGGGCCTCGATCTCTCGCGCGCGATGCTCGGTGATCGCGCCGGATGGGATCTTCCCTCCCGCCATCATGCCGTGGCCGCCCGCCTTCCCTTCGCGGCCGACGATCGCCTGGATCACGCGGCCCGCGTTCGCCGACGGCAGATTGGTGCGGATCGAGAGAAGGAGATCCTGTCCGAACCGACCGATCGCGAGAGCCCAATCGATCGACTCGAGTCGAACCAGGAGATCCGCGAACTCCGCCACCGCGTCGGGATGCGTGACCGGTCCGAGCAGCGTGATCGCCACCTTGCCATGCAGCCGCGTCCCTTCGATCAGCTGATCGATCATCGAGAAGTAGGCGCGCGGAATCGGCGGGTTCTCGATGCGGGAGAGCGCGACATTGTCGACTCGCGGGAAGAAGTCGAGGAAGGCGCGCACGTCGGCGCGTGAGGAGTCGCGCCCCAGGTTTCGCGTCTCCGCCTTGATCGCGTAGAAGAAGGCGGTGGCGAGGCGGC
>CAZZAH010000377.1:0-4717 GCA_964652115.1 uncultured bacterium
GAGCGCGATGGACCTGGGCCGCGAGCGCCGCCGCGCTCGTGATCGCGCCGCTTCTCTGGGGAGGCGCGGTCGTGACGCAACACCCGACCCAGGCGCGCCTCGTCGCCGCCGGCGAAGGCCCCGCGTCGGGCGCGGGGGGCGCGGTCCGCTTCACGCTCCTGCAGGCCAACACTTCGCGTGAGATCAAGTGGAAGCCCGGCTATCGAAAGATCGTGGTCGATGACCTCGATGCCAAGACGCGGCAGGCGGCGCGCGACTTCGATCCCGACCTCGTCGTCTGGCCGGAGACGGCCGCTCCGGTGCGCGTCACCTGGGAGCCCGAGATCGCGGAGAGCCTGGACGTGACGGTGAAGAGCATCGGTCGTTGGGTGCTGGTCGGCACGCTCGACGCGATCGTCACCGGCCCGGAGAGCTACGACGATTACAACGCGGCGCTTCTCTTCACCCCGGAAGCGAAGCTTCGACAGCGTTACTTCAAATCCCACCTCGTCCCTTTCGGCGAGATCACGCCGTGGAAGCGATACGTGCCGGCGTTGGCGAGGCTCGACTTCGGGCAGTCGGAGTTCACGCCGGGAGTAGAGCAGACGATCTTCGACGGGCCGCGCGGCTGCCGCTTTCGCGTCCTGATCTGCTTCGAGTCGATCTTCGGCGATCTCGCGCGTCGGGGCGTGGTGGACGGCGCGGGCTATCTGGTGAACATCACGAACGACTTCTGGTTTGGGCGCAGCGCGGGACCGGTGCAGCACGCCGACATGGCGATCCTTCGCGCGGTCGAGAACCGCACGCCGCTCATCCGCTGCGCCAACTCCGGCCTATCGTTCTTCGTCGATCCATACGGACGCGTGATGGGCGAAACGGAGCTCTTCACCTTCGCCTTGCCGACGGCCGAGCTCCCGCCGGGTTCGGGTGGGACCTTCTTCACGCGACACGGCGAATGGTGGACGCGTCTATTGCTTGGGCTCGGGCTCGTTCTCGCGATCGTCGCGGGGGCGAGGTCGCTCGGCGCGAAACGGGCTGCGCGCGAACGTCCCCTCGTGGCAGGATGAGCCCCCAATCCAGAGGAGCACCCGCATGTCCGACACGCCCGAGATCCACTATCGCCTGCGCTTGAAGGCAGGCCGCGAGCGTTCCCTTCTCCTTCACCATCCCTGGATCTTCACCGGCGCGGTCGAGGAGGTCGAGGCGTTGCCCGGCGCGCAGCCCGGCGACCTCGGCGACGTGATCGCGCATGATGGGCAATTCCTCGGCCGAGGGACGGTGCAGCCCGAGAGCCAGATCCTCTGCCGCATCTTCTCCTTCGAGGATCGCCCGGTCGACCGCGCGCTCTTGCGCGAACGCCTCGAGCGCGCGATCGCTTTCCGGGCGCGCCTCTTCGATCCGCGCGAGACCGATGCCTGCCGCCTGGTGCACTCCGAGGCGGACGAGCTTCCGGGCCTGATCGTCGATCGTTATGCCGACGTGCTTTCGATTCAGACGCTGACCGCGGGCACGATGCGCCTTCGTCCTCTGATTCTCGAACTTCTGACCGAGCTCGTTCATCCGCGCGCGATCATCGAACGTGGACGTGAGGCGCGTCGCGAGGCGCTCGAGCACGAGATGGAAGAGGACGCCGTTCTTCGCGGCACGCTCGATTCGCCGCGCATCACCATTCGCGAAAACGGGCTTCGCTTCACCTTCGATCTGATCGGCGGACAGAAGACCGGGTTCTACCTCGACCAACGCGACAACCGTCACGCGATCGAGGCGCACGCGAAAGGTGCGAGGGTCTGCGATCTCTTCGGCTACGCCGGAGGATTCGCGGTGCACGCGGGCCGCGCCGGCGCCGAGTCGGTGGTGGTGGTCGAGAGCAGCGCGCCGGCACGCGAGCTCATCCGCGAGAACTGGGCGGCGAACGGCCTTCCGCCCGAGCGGCTCGAGGTGGTCGGCGGCGACGCGTTCCACTATCTGCGGCGCGAAGATCGACAGTTCGATCTGATCGTCATCGATCCTCCGCCGCTAGCGCGCGAACGAGGCGCGCTCGATCGCGCCCTGCGCGCTTACAAGGACCTTCACCTTTGGGCCTTCGTTCGCGCGCGAGAGAGCTCACTCATCTGGAGCTTCTCCTGCTCGCAGCATGTGAGCGGCGAGCTCTTCCAGAAGGTGGTTTTCGGCGCGGCCAGGGACGCGAACGCGTCGGTGCAGTGGTTGGCCCGGCTCGGAGCGGGGCTCGATCACCCGGTGCACCTCGACCATCCGCAGGGCGAGTACTTGAAGGGACTCATGCAGCGCGTGCTTCGTCCGGGACGGGCACCGGAGCAGCGCGGGCGATAGCCTCGATTCAAGGAGGAGCAGATGGGCTGGCGAGTCGGAATCTTGGGCGCGACCGGCGCGGTCGGAAGGACCTTCCTCGATTGTCTCGAGGAGGCGTCGATCGAGATCGCGGAGCTTCGCCTCTTCGCCACCGCGCGATCGGCGGGGACGCTGCTGGCGTTTCGCGGGCGCGAGCATCGTGTCGAGGAAACCTCGGCCGAACGATTCAACGGGCTCGATTGCGTGCTCTGTTCGGCCGGCGCCAAGGTCTCGCGCGAGTGGGCTCCCGCGATGCTTCGCGCCGGCGCGTGGGTGATCGACAACTCCTCCCAGTTCCGCATGGATCCCGCGGTGCCGTTGGTGGTGCCCGAGGTCAATGGAAGCGCGCTGCCGAGCGCGCGAGGGCTCATCGCCAACCCGAACTGCTCGACCATCCAACTTGTGGTCGCACTCAAGCCGCTCCTCGATGCCTTCGGGCTCCGCGCGGTCTTCGTCTCGACCTACCAGTCGGCATCGGGCAAGGGGCAGATCGGCATCGACGCGCTCCGTGACGAGGAGTCGACCGGCATCAGCCGAAACGGCGCCTTCCCGCGCGCGCTGCACGGCAACGTCATCCCCGAGGCGGGAGACTTTCTCGCCGACGGTTGGACGACCGAGGAGGAGAAGCTCCTCCGCGAGTCGCGAAAGATCCTCCAGCGGCCCGAGCTCGCGCTGCATCCGACCTGCGTCCGCGTGCCGGTGCGCGTGAGCCACTCGGAGTCGGTCTATGTCGAGCTCGAGCGCGCCGCGACGATCGAGGAGGTGCGCGCCGCCTTCGCCTCGGCGCCGGGAGTTGCGCTGGCCGAGCCGGACATCGAGTACGCCACCCCGCGCGAGACCGCCGGCACCGATCCGGTTCACGTCGGTCGCCTTCGCCTCGATCGCTCCTCGCCGACCGGGCTCTACTTCTGGGTCGTGGCCGACAACCTCCGGAAGGGGGCAGCGCTCAACGCGGTTCAAATCGCGGAGCAGCTCTTCGCGCGCGAGCTGCGCGGCCTGGCGGAACCGCTCTCCTCGTCGAAGGGACGCTAGCCCGCCATGGACGGCGGCGAAGCCGAGAACGCCGAGTCGATTCGCGCGCTCGCCAATCCCGCACACGCGCTCCCCAAGATCGAGCAGGCCTTTCGCGCGCTCGTCGCCTACGACGGCGCCGCCTACTCGGGCTGGCAGTTCCAGCCCAACGCACGCACGGTGCAAGGCGAGCTAGAGCGCGCGCTTCATGCCGTCACCGGCGAGCGCATCCGCATCGAAGGTGCGGGCCGCACCGATCAGGGCGTGCACGCGCTTGGCCAGATCGCGAGCTTCCGAGTGGTGACGAACTTGGCGCCCGATCGACTCCGCGCGGCGATGAGCTTCCATCTTCCGCCCGACATTCGCGTGCATCGACTGGCGCTCGCGCCCGAAGAGTTCTCCGCACGCTTCAGCGCGCGCTGGCGGCTCTACTGGTATCTGCTCGCGCGCGAAGCGAGCCCCTTCACCTTTCGCCGCGCGCACACGCCGCGGCAGTGGCCGAAGCTCGACCCGATGAACGAGGCGCTTTCGTTTCTGCTCGGAGAGTGGAGCTTTCGCGGATTCACCACGCAGCCCGAGGGTCCCTTTGGTTGCTACGTCAGCGAAGCGCGATGGGAGGAGACGCCGCTCGGCCTCACGCTCCGCATCCGCGCGAATCGCTTCCTCTATCACATGGTGAGGATCGTGGTCGGCACCTCGCTCGACATCGGCACGGGGAAGCGGCCGCCGCGAACGATGGCCGACGTGCTCTTGAGCGAGAATCGAAGCATGGCCGGGCCGCTCGCGTCGGGCGATGGTCTCTATCTGGCGGCGGTCGGCTATGACCCACCATGGCCCGAAGCCGACCTTCCGATCGACCTTGGCCCCGCTCCGTTCGCGGCGTTCGTCCAGCCGACCTGGGAGCCTAGGGAGAGAGATAGATCGTTCGAAGCTCGCTCGCGCCCGAACCACGAATCTTGAGGTAGTAGAAGCCGGGCGCGGCGCGTGAACCGTCGCTGGTGCGCCGGTCCCACTCGAGGTCGAGGTGCGCGCCGGGCACGGTCGAGCCTTCGTAGAGCGACTTCACGCGTCGTCCACCCAGATCGAGCAGCAGAATCTCCAGACGGCCTCCGCCTTCACCGGCCTCGACGCGGAAGCGACAGCGGTCGGTCACCGGATGGGGGAACGGACCGGCGACCGAGAACGCGCCGATGGTCACGGCCGCGGTCGGAGAGAAGCCGCTCTCCCCACCGCCCACGATCACCGACGTCACCACGTAGCGCGAGAGCACGCGCGCAAGCTCGGAAGAGACGTCCCACGACGTGGCCGTGATCGGATCGTCGTTCAGGCGCGCGAAGCTGCCGCCGTCGTTCGCGCCGTAGACGCGATAGCCGATCAC
>CAZZAH010000378.1:0-4710 GCA_964652115.1 uncultured bacterium
CACCTAAGCGATCGCCACGAGCTTCGCGTCGGCGTCTTCGCCGGGGCGAGCGAGAGCAGCTACCTCGCTCGATCGAGCGGCGAAGGCGATGCGGGCGCGGACTTCTTGGGCGCGATCGGCAACGCGCGCGACTACCTCGCGACGCAGCTCTCCTATCGACTCGATCTTCGCGGGCCGAGCCTGACCGTTCAGACCGCCTGCTCCACCAGCCTGGTCGCGGTCCACCTCGCCTGCCAGAGCCTCCTCAATCACGAATGCGATCTCGCGCTCGCGGGGGGCGTGTCGATCAGCCTGCCGCAGACCGCGGGCTATCTCTACGAAGAGGGGGACATCGCCTCGCCCGACGGACGTTGCCGCGCCTTCGACGCCTCAGCCATGGGGTGCATCAAGGGGAACGGCTTAGGCCTGGTCGTGCTTCGCCGCCTCGAAGACGCGCTGCGTGACGGCGACGACATCCGCGCCGTGATCAAGGCGACCGCGGTCAACAACGACGGCAGCGACAAGATCGGATTCACCGCGCCGAGCGTGAGCGGGCAATCGAGCGTGATCGCTGAGGCCTTGGCCGCGGCCGACATCGAGCCCGCGAGCATCGGTTACGTCGAAGCGCATGGCACCGGCACGCCGCTCGGCGATCCGATCGAGGTGGCGGCGCTCCGTGCGGCCTTCGGTGCCGTGGGCGTCGGTCGTTGCGCGCTCGGCTCGATCAAGACCAACCTCGGGCACCTGGACGCCGCGGCCGGCGTGGTCGGATTGATCAAGGCGGCGCTCGCGCTCCAGCATCACGAGATCCCGCCGAGCCTCCACTTCGAGCACGCGAATCCCAAGCTCGAGCTGGAGCGGAGTCCCTTCTACGTCAACACCGCCTTGCGCGCGTGGCCCGAGGGCGCGACCCCGCGTCGCGCTGGGGTGAGCTCGTTCGGAATCGGCGGGACGAACGCGCACGCGGTCCTGGAAGAAGCGCCCGCGCGCGCGTCGACCTCGGCACCCGTCACGCGAGATTCCGCGATGGATGGGCTGCTGCTCCTCTCGGCCGCCTCGGAGACGGCGCTCGTCGCGGCGAGCGAGGCCTTGGCTTCGCGACTCGAGTCGGACGACGCCGCGCTCGCGGACGTCGCGTGGACCCTCGCGGTCGGAAGAAAGCGCCTGCCGTATCGGCGCGCGGTGATCGCGCGCGACGCGAAGCACGCGATCGAGCTTCTGCGGGAGCCTCCGGCGCGCGAGGAGTCGCGGCGCGAGGAGCGGCGCGGCACCGAGGTCGCCTTCCTCTTTCCCGGCCAGGGGGCGCAACGGGTCGGAATGGCGCGCGAGCTTTACGCGGGCGAGCCGCAGTTCCGCGCGTCGATCGATCGGAGCGCCGCGGTTCTCGATCCACTGCTCGGCCTCGACTGGCGCGCGACCGTGCTCGATCCCTCGGCCGATCCCGCGCGCCTCACGCAGACCGCGCTCGCGCAGCCTTCCCTCTTCGCGATCGAGCACGCGATGGCGGAGCTCTGGATGTCTTGGGGGGTCGAGCCCGCGGTCATGGCGGGGCACAGCATCGGCGAGTATGTCGCGGCCTGCCTCGCCGGCGTGATGTCGCTCGAGGAAGCGCTGGCGCTGGTGGCGGAGCGCGGTCGCTTGATGGGAAGCTGCGCGCCGGGCGCGATGCTCGCGACCACCCTCGATGAAGACGAGCTACGCGCGCGCCTCGCGCGACATCCGCGTCTCGACCTCGCCGCGATCAACGCTCCGGGTTCGACCGTCGCCTCCGGTCCGACCGAGGCGATCGCCGCGCTGGAGACGGAGCTCTCCGCCGACGGCATCGCCGCGCGAAGGCTCGAGACCTCGCATGCCTTCCACTCCGCGATGATGGATCCGATCCTCGATGCCTTCGAGGCGCGGGCGCGAGCCGTCGCGCTTCGGCCGCCGTCGCGCCCCTTCTATTCCAACCTGACCGGAGCCTTGATTCGCGCGGAGGAGGCGACCGATCCTCGCTACTGGCGTGAGCACCTTCGCCACTCCGTCCGCTTCGGCGAGAATCTCGCGCGGCTCGCGGCCGATTCCGCGCTCGCATTGCTCGAGGTTGGACCGGGGTCGGTTCTCTCCTCGCTCGCGCGTCGCGTCGCGCCTGCCCTGACGGTCGCCAGCTCGCTGCCTCGTCCGGGCGAGGGGGAGGCGGAGTCGATGCGCGTCGCGCTCGGCAAGCTCTGGATCGCGGGTGTCGACCTCGACTGGAGTGCGATCTTGGGCGCGCGGCGCCGCGTTCCGCTGCCCACCTATCCCTTCGAGCGCGAGCGCTACTGGATCGACGATAGGAGTCCGCGGTCCGCGCAAACGAGCGGCGGCGCGCTCGAGGGGAAGAATCCCGACCTTGCGCAGTGGTTCTATCTGCCGAGCTGGCGGCGAACCTTCCTCCGGGGCGCGGCGCCCACGACCGAGCCGAGCTGGCTTCTCTTCGACGACGGCTCCGAGCTCGCGCGCGATCTCGTCGCCTTCGCCCGCGCGCGCGGGGCACGCGTCACGACGCTGCGCGCGCACGAGGGTCCGCTCGCGCGAAGCGGCGACGAGGCATCCCTCGATCCGCGAGACCCGGCCGCGATGACATTGCTCCTCCGGGAGCTTCGCGCCGAGGGCGCCTTTCCCGAGCGCGTGGTGCATCTCTGGTGCCGCCGCGCGGAGGCGATCGATGCCGCCCTCGCCGCGCGTGAGCCATCGCTCGAGCTCGGCTTCTTCGCGCTGCTTCATTGGCTGCAAGCGGCGGGGCTCGATGCGCCCGACGCCGAGGTGCATCTGGTCGCCGTGGTCGAGCAGCTGCACGACGTGGTGGGAGACGAGGCGGTCGACGCGGAGCGTGCGGCGCTGGCGGGAATCTGTCGTGTCGCGCCGCTCGAGTGCCCATGGCTTCGCGCGCGACTGCTCGATCTCGACGCGGCGCCGCATGCCGAAGCGGGCTTGGTGGTGGCGGAGCTCGATGCCGCCGACCGCGAGCCTCTGGTCGCGTGGCGCGGCGGTCATCGTTGGATCCCGGCGTACGAGCCGGTCGAGCTCGCCGCTCGCGAGGAATCGGAGAGCGAGGGCATCGCAGGGACCACGTCCGCCCACGTTGGATCGCTTCGCCCCGACGGCGTGTTCGTGCTGACCGGCGGGGCGGGTCTGCTCGAGCTCTCGATCGCGCGGCGCTTGCTCGATCGCGGCGCGCGGGCCATCGCGTTCCTCCACGCATCCGAAGAGGAACTGGTCGCGCTGCGCGGGGCGGGCGTTCCGATCCTCCCCATCCCCGCCGGCGCCGGAAGGCTCGCCGATCTTCCCCCGCTGCTCGAGCAGGTGCGGCAGCGCTTCGGCACGATCGACGCGATCTTCCATACCGCGGGCGAGATCGGCGGCGGGCTCATCCAGCTCAAGGAGCGCGCGCAGGTCGAGCATGTGATCGAGCCGCGCGTCGGCGGCGCGGACGAGCTCCTCCTCTCCATGCACGAAGAGGAACGGCTCGTGCTCTTCTCCTCCGCGATCTCCGCCACCGGCGTCTTTGGGCAGGTCGACTACTGCGCCGCCAGCGCCATCGCCGATGCGTTGGCCGAATCGGGCGATGAGCGCGTGACCACCATCGGCTGGGGCATGGCGCACTGGGATCGTTGGCAAGCAGCGAGCGGTCCGAGCGGCGAGGCGCTCCTGGCCGAGCTCAAGCGCGTGCAGGCGGCGATCGGCATCACGATCGAAGAAGGAGTCGAGGCGCTCTTCCGCGCGCTCGATCTCGGCGCGCGCCGGGTCTTCATCACGACGCAGGACCTGCGCGAGCTGGCGGCGCAGGCGAGCGTGGCCTCCGCCGGCGATGTCCTAGGCGCGATGGGCGGCGGCGCGGCACGCGCGGGAAGCGCGAGCGGCCTCGAGACCGAAACCGAAGCCCGCGTGGCGGAACTCTGGATCGAGCTCCTAGGCACGAGCGCGGTCGGCCGCACCGACAACTTCTTCGACCTGGGCGGAAACAGCCTCGTCGCCATCCAGCTCGCCTCGCGCCTCCGAAAGATGTTCGGGATCGAGATCACGATCGCCGAGCTCTTCACCGCCGATGATCTCGCAGGATTGGCGGCGGCGGTCGATCGCGCGGTCGACGATCGCCTCGCGAATGAGGAGGTCGCCCGTCTCCTGGACGAGATCGAGGCGCTGTCGGAGCTCGAGGTCAAGGCAGAGCTCGAGCGTGACGCGGGGGGCGGCGCATGAGCGAGCTTCGGGATCGATTGACCCAGCTTTCGCCGGAGCAGCGCGCGCTCCTCGAGAAGCGCCTGGCCGCGCGCGGCCTCGATCCCAAGGGCGCGGCGCGGGATCACGCGAGCGAGGACCTCGCCGACGACGAGGCCGGTGATCCCGACGCGTGGCGCGCGCGATCACCCCTTCGCGCGATCGACTTCAGCCTCTATCTCTTCTCCGACGACGGCTCGAAGGACGGGCCAGGCAAGTACCGCCTGGCGCTCGAGGCGGCGCGCTTCGCGGATGCCAACGGCTTCGCCGCGGTCTGGACGCCGGAGCGGCACTTTCAGGCCTTCGGCGGGCTCTATCCGAATCCGTCGGTGCTCGGCGCGGCGCTGGCGGCGATCACCTCGCGCGTCGGCATTCGCGCCGGCAGCGTGGCGCTTCCGCTTCATCATCCGATCCGCGTGGCGGAGGAGTGGTCGGTGGTCGACAACCTCTCGAACGGACGCGCGGCGATCTCGGTCGCCTCCGGCTGGCACCCCG
>CAZZAH010000379.1:0-4701 GCA_964652115.1 uncultured bacterium
CGTTCGATCCTCGGCAGGCTCTCGATCTCGGTCGACATCAGGCTCCTCTTCGGCGGTCGCGGGGCGCTTCTTGCCTCTCGCGCGTCGCGGTCCTTCCTTGGGCGGGCAGGATCGCAGAGGGGGCGAACGGCGGCAAGGCGATGTTCCCTCGCCTCCCTGGTGGCGTAGACTGGCGAAGGATGCAATTTCACCAGGAGGTTCGATGATCCGCCGACTGAGGGGAGCGCTCGTTCCTTCGTTGCTCGCGCTCTCCGTGCTGTCACCGCTCGCGCCGCGGGTCATGGCGATGAGCCTCTGCACCGGGGCCGAACCGACCGCGATCCTGGACTGTCTCTCGAGCGCGTACGAGCGACGGGACTACGCCGCGTACCAGGCGCTGCTCGCGAACGACTTCCGCTTCGTCACCTATGCCGACACGACGGAGCTGGGCGGCTGGGATCGCGCGAAAGACCTGGAAAGCACCAAGGCGCTCTTCCAGGACGCGAAGGTGGTCTGGGTCAGGCTGACCTTCGACTCTGCGAAGCTCAAGGCGACGCCTCTCGCCGGAGATCTCTGGGTGCTCTCACCGCTGTCCGCCCATCTGAAGATTCAGGCTCACGAGGAAGAAGGGACCAAGATCTTCGAGGTCGATAATCCGGAGTTTCGGCTCTTCATCCGGAAGGCGCCCGCGCCGTCGCCGCACTTCGAGATCTATCGCTGGGAAGACCATCAGCCGGCGAAGCCGTAGCGTTCGCTGGGCGGTCGCGAGGACCTAGGGATGTCGAATCTAAGAGATCAGCTGCTCAAGGCCGGCCTCGTCTCGGCCAAGCAAGCGAAGCAGGCGGCGCATCAGGAGCGCGTGCATCGGAAGGAAGTGGGTCACGAGGCCATCGAGGCGGAGCGTCGAATGCGCGAGGAGGCGCACCGGCGCGAAGCCGAGGAGAAGAAGCAGCACGACCGCGCGGTCGAGGAGGCGCGGCGCGCGGAGCAGGTCGAGGCGGCGAAACGCGACGCGGTGAAGCTGCGTATCCAGGGAGGTTGGATCAAGGACGCGACCGCGGGCGATCGACGCTTCTTCTTCGTAGCGCAGGGCGAGCGGATCACCTTCCTCGATCTGAATGAGCGGGCGATGAAGCGGCTTCAGCAAGGAGGTGCCGCCATCGTCGAGACCTGCGGGGTGGTGCGCGGAGAGCACTGCGTCATCGAGGCCGCCGCGGCGGAGGCGCTCGAGAGCGACCACCGCGAGATCATTCGCTTCTGGAATCGCGGATCGAGCCGTTGAGCGACCGCTTCGATTCGTCTTCGAGGGGAAGGCGAGGCGAAGCACGGCCGCCGGGCCGCACCCGGTAGTTCGGGCTTCACGGAGCCATCATGTCCGATCGTCCCCTCCCACCCGATTCCAACCAACCGCCATCGCCCGAGTCACGGCGCGAGCGCGACCTGCCCCCGCTTCACGCCTGGAAACCGCCGCGGCGACGCCTGCCGATTCGAGCGTTCCTCCTCGCGGTTGTGATCGCCTTCTTGGCCTGGGTCGGCGTGAGCTGGCTCGGCGCGCGCATTCCGTCGAGCGGATCGCGTCAGCAGGTGCTCTACTACGGCGCCGCCGCGTCGCTGCGTCCCGGCGCGCGGATGGATGACGATGAGCTGAGCGATCGACTCCATCGACTCGGCTATCACGAGGTCGACTCGCCCACGCAACCGGGTGAGTTCGCGTCTCGCGGCTCGCGCTACGAGATCTTCCTTCGTCCCTTCACCTATCCCGAGCATCCCTTTGCCGGCGGCCGCGTGCGCGTGAACGTGGGCGGGGCCGAGATCACGCGCTGTGAAGCGGAGGGAACGATCGCGCCGGAGGAGTGCCGCCTCGAGCCGGAGCGCATCGCCGGCTTTCAAGGCGAGGTCGGCGCGGTGCTCGCGCCGCTTCGACTCGAGGATGCGCCCGAGCTCCTGATCCACACCATCGTCACGGTCGAGGACCGTCGCTTCTATCGGCATCCCGGCATCGATCCGATCGGCACCGCGCGCGCGGTCTTCTCGAACGTGAAGCATGGCGGCCTCGGCCAAGGCGGCTCGACCCTCACGCAGCAGCTCGCGCGCTCGCTCTACCTTCACAACAAGAAAACCTTCTGGCGGAAGGCGCAGGAGGCGGTGCTCGCGACCGGCCTCGAGATCCGCTACTCGAAGGAGCAGATCCTCGAGGGCTATCTGAACGCGGTCTACTGGGGCTACTGGGGCTCGTACGAGATCCGCGGGGCGCGCGAGGCGGCGCGCTACTACCTGGGCAAGGAGCTCGACGAGTATCGCGTCGACAAGCCGAGCTCGCAGCAGGTGGCCGATATCGCGCTTCTGGTCGGGTTGATTCAAGCGCCCAATGCCTACTCGCCCTACAACTCGCCGGAGAAGGCGAAGGAGCGGCGCGATCGCGTGCTCCATCTGATGGCCGAGCGAAAGCTCATCACCGATCCGGTAGCCGAGGCGGCGATCGCGCGGCCCTTGCCGGTGAAGAAGCGCCCTTCGCGCGCGGTCGACGCGTCGTACTTCCTGGATGCGGTGCGGGCGGAGCTTGCGCGTCGCGCATCTCCCGATCTGGTGGAGCGACCGGGGACGGTGATCTTCACCACCCTCGACCCGCGCGATCAGGCGGCGACCGAGGCGGCGGTGAAGAAGGGCCTCGCCCAGCTCGAGCGCGACCACAAGAAGCTCCGGAAGAAGAGCGATCCGCTGCAGGCCGCGGCGCTCGTGATCGATCCTGCGAGCGGAGCGGTGCGCGCGTTGGTCGGTGGACGCGACTACCTCACGAGCCCGTTCAATCGCGCGATCGACGCGCATCGGCAGCCCGGCTCGCTCTTCAAGCCCTTCGTGTTTCTGGCCGCGTTTCGCGAGCGCAAGCGCGAGGACGGCGGCTACTGGACGCCGGCCAGCATCCTGAGCGACGAGCCCTACTCGCTCAAGATCGGGCGGAAGAGCTGGCGGCCGGAGAACTACGACCACGAGTACCACGGCGAGATCAGCCTAAGGACCACGCTCGAGCAGTCGCGCAACATCCCGACCGCGCGCACCGCTCAGGAGGTCGGCATCGAGAAGGTGGTCCAGACTGCCTACGACCTCGGCGTGGTGAGCCCGCTCAAGCATGTCCCGTCCCTCGCGCTCGGCGCGAGCGAGGTCACGTTGCTCGAGATGACCGCGGCGTACGGCGCCCTTGCCAACGCCGGCGTGGGGCATCAACCGACGACGCTGGTGGCGCTCGTGGCGAATGGACGTCCGGTGAGCCTCGCGCCGCTGCAGGATCCGCCCGGCGTCGATGAGGCCGAGAGCTACCTCATCACGAACCTGATGGAAGGGGTGATCGAGCGCGGCACCGGCCGACGCGCGCGCGAGTGGGGCGTCGACGGGGACGTGGCGGGGAAGTCGGGCACGACCGACGACTATCGCGATGCTTGGTTCGTCGGCTTCTCGCCGCGGCGCGCTTGCGGCGTGTGGGTAGGTTTCGATCAGCGCGAGTTGATCGGCCTTTCCGGCAGCGCGGCGGCGCTTCCGATCTGGTCGTCGGTCATGAAGGAGATCGAAGGGAACGACGGCGCGTTTCATCGACCCGACGGCGTGGTAGTGCGCGCGATTGATCCGGAGACTGGGCTCCTCGCGACCTCGGACTGCCCGGGCTATCTCGAAGAGGTCTTCCTCAAGGGGACCGAGCCGCGGCGCGACTGCGATCGACACGGCGGATTCCTGCCGGCGCTGCGGCGCTTCTGGCCGTTCTAACGCGCCGCCCGCTCGCGTAGACTCTTCGACCAACACAACTCATAAGGAGGGGCATGATGCTGGATGAATTCGTCGGCAAGGGGTGGAACGATCACGCCACCGATGCCGAGGGCGTGTGGACGCGGCTGCCCGAAGGCCTCGCGCTGATCGAGAGTCCGCCGCAGATGTTCGCGCTCGCGAACCTCGCCACCCACGTCGCGGGCGAGCACCTCGGTCGATGGGATGACGGCATCGCCTTCCTCGAGCGCATGACCGCGCTGCCGCTCTGGAACGCCGAGAGCGATGAGGCGAAGGGCGTGCGGCGCCTTCAGTCCGGCCTTGAGTACTGTGCGGGTCGTCGTGACGAGGCGGAGGCGAAGCTCAAGCTCGCGATGCCGGCCTCGCCGCCGCATGTCGATTCCCCGCGCGTGCGCATGCTCGCGGTCGCGGCCTCCGCCTTCGCGAGTCAGCGCCGGGTGAGCGAGGCGGCCGCGACCTTCGAAGAGGCGCTTCGCTTCGCTGCATACGGTCCCACGGCCGCTGATCCCGCGGCGCGCGCGCTCGCGGTCACCGGCAACAACCTCTCGGTCGAATTCGAGATGCGCCCCACGCTCGACGACGAGGAGCGCCGCATGATGCTGCGCGCGGCGGAGACCGCACGCCGTTACTGGGAGATCGCCGGCGACTGGATGACGGTCGAGCGCGCCGAGTATCGTCTCGCGCTCGCGCACGTGAAGGCGGGCTTGCCGCAGAAGGCGCTCGCGCACGCGGAGGAGTGCCTGCGCATCGTCACGGAGAACAAGGGCGACGCGGGCGAGCAGTTCTTCGCGCATGAAGCCCTCGCGCGCGTGCGGCTGACGATGAAGGATCCTGCGGCGGCTCGAACGGAGCGCGACGCCGCCGCAATGGCGCTGCCCAACATCGCGAACGATGGATTCCGTTCGTACTGCACCGGGGAGCTCGCCAAGCTCGACGTCATGCTCGCGT
>CAZZAH010000380.1:0-4048 GCA_964652115.1 uncultured bacterium
GGGACCGCAGTGGTCGGATGAGGTGGACCAGGCTAGAGGCGCTGGCGTTTTCAGCAAATCCGGCTTCGAGCTAGAAACGGCGACGCGTGTTCCTTGGTCGCTTGGACACATCCTCTCCTTTCGACGAGCGGTTTAGGACGACACGATACCGTTGGTCGGGTGCGTCCTGTACGTGTGAAGCGCCCTGCATCAGCACGCCGGCAAGGGGTCGGCGTGCACACTGCCTCCGAGGCTCCGCCAAAACACTCGAGCAATCCAACCGCTCTGGGCAGCGCCCTTCATCGCCCCGGTACGGTGGTCCTCGGCTGCCCGCGCCTGCTCGTGTCTCTCGCCTCGATGACGCATCTGCCTCGGATTCCGACGGGAAGGCCGGATCGATCGGTGACCTCCACTTGATGTGCTGTCACGCGATCGCAACCTAATGCAACATAGAACGATAGCCAGGATCGTCTGCCGATTCTGCTATCCGTTAGCCGTTCCCGTGAATCGGTCCGAGCTCCAGCCGGGCGGCGACACCGCCGGCACTGAGCCGTGAAGTCACTCTTTTCTTAAGCTCTGCCGATCCCCACCGGGGGTTTTCAAAATTGACTTCAAGCCGCTAATACCAGGTCCAGAAAAGAGTTATGACCAAATCGTGAACTTCGACACCGCTTCTGTGACTCTGGGCTGATGTTTCACGTGAAACTCCATCGTTGACACCCTCCAGTCGTCTCGGTAGTTTTCCGACGCGCGTCAGGGAGTGACCCGCGATTCCAACCCCGCCATTTCTCGCGCGCGTTCAGCTCAGTAGGACAACTTTCCGCAGGAGGACCTCGCGATGTCACAGACATGGGTCCTGGATTCTCGCGCAACCACCCACACAATGATGCCCCTGGCCTCAGAACCAGGGTCGACTCGAAGTGGCTTGGCATGCGCCGAATCCGCCCCGTCAGAGCTTGAGCTACCCAAACGCCCCAGTGCACTAGGCCGTGTCGTGGCGATCGCGAACCAAAAGGGTGGTGTAGGAAAGACGACCACCGCGGTCAACCTCGGCGCCGCGCTTGCGGTATCGGGCCGACGCGTATTGCTGGTGGACATGGACCCGCAGGCGAACACCACGTCCGGGCTGGGATTGATGCCGGGCGCGGATGGGCTGACCACGTATGACATGCTGGTGCGTGGGCGCTCGCTCCAGGAAGTCGTGTGCAGCGGAAATGTCCCGGGTCTCGACGTGATCCCAGCATCCCCCGACCTCGCAGCCGCGGAGATCGAGCTCGTCGACGTCGAGGACCGTGAGCGAAGGCTTGCCAGGCAGCTCGAGGAAGCCGCGGCGTCGTACCAGCACGTGCTGATTGATTGCCCGCCCTCGCTGGGCTTGCTCACCATCAACGCACTCGTCGCCGCGAGCTCCGTGCTGATCCCCCTTCAGTGCGAGTACTTCGCCCTCGAGGGGATCGGCCATCTCCTTGGGACGCTAAAACTGGTCAGAGAGCGACTCAATCCGCGCCTGCAGATCGGCGGCATTCTCCTCACCATGTTCGATGGGCGACTGAACCTATCCGTCCAGGTCGCTGACGAAGCTAGGCGGCACTTCGGCGAGAAGGTTTTCACCACGATGATTCCGCGCAACGTACGTCTCGGTGAAGCGCCCAGCTTTGGCGCGCCAATCACTGTCTACGATCCGTCCTGTGTGGGAGCGGTGAGCTACTTCAATCTGGCAAAGGAAATACTGAGTAATGAACAGTCGCAAGGTGCTCGGTAGGGGCCTGGACTCACTGATCCGGACCGAGGGCGAAGCAAATGCGCCGACTCCGGCCACCGTGAAGGTGGATGTCGGTCAGATTCACTGGGTCTCGGTTGACAGGATCGTCCCGAACCCTCGTCAGCCCCGAACGGTGATGGACTCGGGACGACTGGAGGAGCTCGCACGCTCGATTCAGGAAAAGGGGATCCTTGAGCCGCTGCTGGTCAGGCCGGAGCACTCGGGGGCATTCGAGCTGGTCGCTGGGGAGCGGCGCCTGCGTGCCGCTCAACTCGCAGGTCGAACGGAGGTGCCAGTCATCTTCCGCGAGCTCGATGAGCGTGCATCCTTGGAGATTGCTCTCATCGAGAACATTCAACGCGAGGATCTCAACCCTGTCGACGAGGCCAGAGCCTACCAACAGCTCGCCGACGAGTTTGGCCGGACCCATGCAGATATCTCCAAGGAAGTGGGGAAGGATCGAACCACGATCACAAACCTGCTTCGACTGCTCCGGCTGCCACCCGGGGTCCTGGAAGAGGTTTCACGTGGAACCTTGAGCGTCGGCCACGCCCGCGCCCTGCTGGGACTCGAGAACGCTGACGAGCAGATCGCGCTTGCTCGACGGATCGTCGAAGAGGGCTGGAGCGTTCGACAGATTGAGCGCCATCTCAATGAACGCGCGCATACTGGCAGCGAGAACGCGCCAAAGCGGGAGTCCAAGGACCCAGCCCCTCGCGACCGGCAAGTCGTCCGGGTGGAGGAAGCGCTCCAGTACGCCTTGGGAACGCAGGTAAAGCTCGCGCATGGACCGAAGGGCGGGAAGATCGAGATTCGCTACTTCAGCGACGAGGAGCTGGAGCGGATCCTGGATCTTCTGGGAATTCAGGTGCAATAGCCTTCGCTTCCTCTGCGGTGCATCGATAACGCGGAGGCACCACTCGAGCCCCATTGGACGCATCGCTGCAGGCTGAGCTAGACAGACGGATTGTGGAAGACGAGGTAAGTCGCTTGTTCGGAGGCGAAGGCTCGTGCCTGTCGATGCTGCTGGGAGAAGGGTGTGGCAGAAGACATTCACCTCGTAACACCAAAGACGTACGGAAACGCCCTACAAACCTAGATTACTGACACATGGAGGGATTCATGTTCGGAAGAAATGCGGAGCCCGCAGGCGGGGGCGCCAAGCACGGCCAGTCCGTATTCCAGGAGGGTGTCTCCATAACCGGGGAGGTCGACGCCGCAGGCGACCTCCGCTTCGATGGCAAGCTCAAGGGCAAGCTCAAGACTTCGGACCGCATCACGATCGGTCCGAGCGGTCATATGGAGGCCGAGCTCGAAGCCGCGGAGGTTGTGATCATGGGTCACTTTAAGGGAACAATCGTGGCCCACAGGCGCCTGGAGTTGCGAAAGGGCGCCCAGGTGACCGCCGATGTCTCCACCTCCTCATTGATCATCGAGGAGGGCGTCTTTTTTCAGGGCAAGTCGACGATGCCTGGAGAGCGGACGATTCAGGCAGTCCCGATCAACGGTAAGCAGAGGGGCGAACACGGCTCGCGCACTCCCGAGCAGAGCGGGGAGCCGAGGGAAGCTGTTCGATCGTGAGGGGTTAGGGGTCGAGTCGCCGACGCATGAACATATCCACAATGCGAATGTGGATAGTGTGGAGAACTTGTCACTGCGAGCGCGCGAAGGTGCCGTATCCCTCTTTGCCACAAAGCTTTCCCTTTGACAGGAACCCCTGTCGAAATTACGATACGCGATCGAAAGGGACGCATCCGACAACGCGAGGGGCCAGAGCAAGGCGCTGCCCTCAGAGGCCGTCTGTCATGCCTCCCACTCGCCGGATGCGGTCAAACTGGGGTTGGGAAAGGGATTTCGGGGATGAATCTGCCGACAAAACACGTCCGGCCTGGAATGCGGCACGCCTTGTACACGACCGCGATCGCGGTCAGTTGCGCTGTGCTGTTCGGTAGCTGTTCCGAGGACGAAAAGCCCATCACCGTCGATGAGTCAGCTCCCTCGGTGCGCATCGCTTATCCTCCTACGCAAATCGACCGAAACGTGACCGTCTCGGACTCGACCGATGTCTACCTGGTGGCGCGGGATGATCGAGGGATCGATTACGTAGAGCTTTTCTTTCGTAGACCTGACGAGGCAGAGCCGAGGAGTGTCGCCGTGGTGCGCGCGCCGATCTCGGCGAGCGAGGTTCCGGACAGCCTCGACGCCTTCGTCCAGGTACCCGAAGGGTCTAGCTTGTACAGGACGAGGTGGCGCACTCAGGCGATTAGTTCCGGCTCGCGTCCAAACCTGTTCGCGCGGGCAAAGGAC
>CAZZAH010000380.1:4058-4666 GCA_964652115.1 uncultured bacterium
GTGTCGGACCAGGTCACCGTATTCATTTTGAACGGGAACGGCGACATCGGCCCGCCCGCCGTCGGCTTCAAGATAACTCCTTCGGATCCCAAAGAGAAGGACCCGGTCGAGTTCGATGCCCTGCCCGGAGACGCGACCAGGGATTCAATCGATTCTCCCGACAAGATCTTGCTGAAGTGGGACTTTGAGGGTAACGCCAATATCGACGACCCTGACGATCCCAACTGGAACACGGACTGGGTGCGCGCTGATATCAAGCAGATCTACACCTACGAGCGCGAAGGCAGTTACAACGTCCAGGTGTTGGGTAAGAACACGTACTACGAGTTTCCTGGAAAACACCAACGGCAGATCCGCGTAAAGAGCGAAGTGGGCGATCCCAATCCTCCCGATCCCACAAACTACGCGGAGCTCCCCGCCCGGGAGTTTACGATTGGGACTGTCGACACCAATCTTGCGCACGGTGGGATCGCCGACGCGGACGAGTATCCCTCGTTCAGGAATCGGCTCAATTCCCGCATCGCGATCGAGAAGACCGAGGTCACGAACCAACTCTACCTCGGCTACATCCAGGCGACTCTTGGAACCGAAACCGAGTTCCGCGCGGG
>CAZZAH010000381.1:0-4663 GCA_964652115.1 uncultured bacterium
ATCGACCTCGGCGGCATCGGCAAGGAGTACGCGGTCGATCGTGCGGCGAGCCTGATCGCGCGCGAGTGCGAGGCGGCCTTCCTGGTCAACTTCGGCGGCGATCTCTTCGCGCGCGGCCCGAGGCGCGGCGGTCGCCCGTGGATTGTCGGCGTCGATGACCCGACGCGAACCGGCGAAGCGGCCGTGCTCGCAATCGAGCTCAGCGCGGGCGGCCTCGCGACCAGCGGCGACGCGCGTCGATTCGTGTTCTGGGAAGGAAGGCGCCTGGGCCACATCCTCGATCCGAGGACCGGTTGGCCGATCGAAGGAGGACCGCGCTCGGTGACGGTGGTCGCGCGGTCCTGCTTGGAAGCGGGGACCCTCGCGACCCTGGCGTATCTTCGCGGCGGCGCGGCGGACGACTTCCTGCGCGGGGAAGGCGTCGAGCACTGGATCTTCTAGCCCGCGGCTACATGCGGTTCAGGATCCCCCGGATCTTCGACTCGGCGGCCGGGTCGCCCAGGATCTGCTCGCGCACCTTCGCGCGAACGTCGTCGATCCCCTTGGCGTTCAGCACCGCGGGCCCGAACTGCTCGCTCAGGTGCCAGTCGATCAGCTTCTCGGTCGCGGCGCCGACCGCGTCGGGCGACTTAGGATCGATCCCCTCGAGCAGTTGGCGAAACTTCGTCGTCTCCGGGCCCTCGCCGCGTTGCGCCGCCTGAGCGCCCTGTGCGGACTGCGCACCCTTCGCGCCCTCGATCTTCGCATCGAATCCCGAACCCTGCGTCGGCGTCGGACCGGCCGGCTGATTTGGGACTCGGAAGTTGTCTCCGCTTGGCGGAATCTTCATCGGCTCCTCACTCTGGTTACGACCGCTCCGCGCGGTCGCCTACGTATCGTCCCTGGGCCGGCGCCGGTTGCTACAGGAGCCCGTAGGACAGAAATTTCTGGATCGTCCTCGCCATCTCGCCCCCCTCTTGTCCGTTGGGGTCGAGCTCGATCGCTTTCTTGAGGACGAGGTCGGCCTCTTCCTTCTGCTGCGCGAAGGCCAGCGCCTCACCGAGGTGCGCGTAGGCGATGGCCGCGCGCGGCGCCAGGCGTGTCGCTTCCTCGAAGCGATCGATCGCCTCGGCCATCTCGCCGCGCTCGAAGTGGAGCGTGCCGAGCCCGATCATCGGGAGGTGCTTGTCCTCGACCAGCGGCAGAAGGCCCAAGAAGGTCGCGCGTGCCTCATCGTGACGACGCGCGTCCCGGAGGATGAGCGCGCACTCCATCAGGAAGCGCTTCTCCTCGCGTGAGAGATTCACCGGCAGATCGGTCAGGGTCATCAAAGTCCTCGCAGGTCTGCTACTTCATGTTCCGGATCGCGGCCATGGCCGCCTCGTGCTTCGATTTCGAGATGTTCGAGATCGTGTTGATGACCTGGGTCTGGTCCTGAATCTGCTGCTGCAGCTTGATCATCTCGAGCTGGCGATTGAAGCTCGAGTCGACGCCGATCCCGGCCAATGCGCCGCCCACTCCGGGGAGCGATCCGGCCACGCTCGAGAGCACCGAGCCGAACTTGCTCCACTTGCTCTGATGCGAGGTCGTGACGTCGCTGATGTCCGCGAGATTGAAGTTGCTGCCGATGCCGCCGATGTTCCCCATCTTCGTCTCCTCCGCTCGATCAGGAATTGAGTTGGCGCTCGTACTCCGCGCGCGCCTCGTCGAGCAGGTTAAGGGCGTTGCCGTAAGCGTTGAGCGCCATCTGCGCCCATTCCTTTTGCGCCGCGTCGCCGGTCCGAAGGAGCTGGTCGAGCTGCTCGCAGCTTCGAAGGGCCCGGCTCTTCAGCTCCTGCGCCTTGGCCGGATCCGCGAGGAGCTCGGCGAAGGACGGGTACTGCTGCCAATCGGGCAACGAGTTCGGGCTGTCTGCCATCTCGACCTCCTGCGTGGGCGGCTGCGCCTCACGACCGACTTATCGGGCGAACACGGGGACGGTTGCTTGGGAATTCGGGCGCGTCAATCTGGGTCGGTCCTAGTTTCGCGGCTAGGGCCGGTGGTGACAACCGGCTTATCATCGTCCCGCCGGCTTTCGGTTGGTCCGATCTCGGTCCCCCCGCCGAGCTTTCCACAACGGAGGAGACGACCATGAGAGAGCGCAACTCGGTCCGGGGCCTTGCTTCGATCGTGCACGCGGCAATGCTGTGTCTGCTCGCCGGCTCGGCCGCGTGGGCTGGCCCAAACGAAGGCGGGACGCTGGTCCTTCACTCCAACCCTTCGCTCGCTTACTGCGTGGACACTCCGGACTACTGCGGTCAAAGCGGGCTCTCAAGCTGCGGGCAGGCGATCACGCAGGTCCCTATCGCCACGTCGATCGTCTTCTTCGCGCTCGCGGCCTTTCCGGCCGACTCGTCGCCCCGCATGTCGGGCATCCACTTCGGCATCGAGTACGACGCGTCGCGCGTGACCCTGCTCGCCTGGCGTACCTGCGCCGACTTCGAGCTCGCGTCCTCGAATTGGCCCGACCCATCCGGCCACAGCGCGATGACATGGAACGAGCCGCAGACCGCGCATCTGACGGAGGTCTACTGGTTCGCGGGCTACAGCTACGACGCCACAACGCTCTCGGTCGCGCCGAGCACGGTGGACGGTGGCCACTTCGGCGATGATTCGATCCCGTCGATCATCGACCAGATCGCGGGCTACGGCTCGCTCGGTTTCGACCAGCCCGGGACGCGGGCCTGCCCCAACTCGGGCGGCGGGATGGGAGCCTGCTGCGATCCGTGTAACTGCACGATCCTGTCGGCCGATGAGTGCGCGGCGCAGGGGGGCATCTATCTCGGCGACGGAACGAGTTGTGATCCGAGTCCGTGCGAGTGCCCACCGCCGCTTGGCGCGTGCTGCATCGGGTGCGAGTGCGTCGTGACCACGGAGGGCGACTGCCTGGGGCAAGGCGGCGTGTTCTTTGGTCCTGACTCGAACTGCTCGCAGCCGATCTGCGGCGAAGGCCCGCCGATCGCGTGCTGCCTCTCGGACGGCACCTGCCTGATCACCACGCCGTGCGGTTGCACACAGATCGGCGGCGTGTGGGATGGTGAGAGCATGAGCTGCGAGCCCAACCCCTGCCAGCCGGTCGCGATCGACAAGGGGAGCTGGGGCCGAATGAAGAGCCACTACCGGTAAAGACCCGGAAATTGCACGAAACCGAATGGGCCTCGAGCATCCGCTCGAGGCCCTCGCGTACCAATCGGCTGACTCCGCGCTTGCCGGTACCGCCGATGGCGCCTACCCTCGTTGCGAGCGCTCCACCCGGCATCTCGTAAGCGCCGCTCACGTACCCCCCCCTCTACGTGCCGGCCAATCACGGGGGAATCCATGCGAACCTCTCCATCGTCCATCATTGCGTTCATGACCGCCTTGCTGTTCTTCGGGTCGATGCGGGCGAACGCGGTCGGCCCCAACGCGGGCGGCACGCTGATCCTGCACACCAATCCGAGCCTCGTGTATTGCCAGGGGCTCGGCTACTGCGGTCAGAGCGGGATCTCGAGCTGCAACGACGCGGTCACGCGACACGACGGCGGCGAAACCGCGCTGTTCTTCACCCTCGCAGCCTTCCCCGCCACGAGCTCGCCGCGTCTCTCGGGCGTCGTCTTCACCCTCGACTACGACGACGCGCAGATCGGAGTATTCGACTACGGGGGATGCGGTGATTTCGAATTGCACTCGACTGAATGGCCGGCGCAGGGCTCCTACATCGCGATCACTTGGAACGCGGCGCGAACCGATCACCTGGTCGAGGTCTGCTGGTTCGCCGGATACGCCTACGACCCGTCGACCCCTACCTCCTTCGGAATGACCGGCAACCGCGGAGCCAATTGCTGCTTCGCCGACGACTCGGTCCCCTCGCAGCTCGACGAGATCGTGGCCTTCGGGGCACTTGGCTTCAACGAACCGGGCGCACTGCCTTGCCCGGGCGAGACACCGGTCGGCGCCTGCTGCACCGGCTGCGGCTGCATCGTCCTCACGCAGGCGGAGTGCACGGCGCAGGGCGGCATCTATCAAGGCGACTATGTGAGCTGCTCTCAAGCAGACTGCGTCGCGCACACTGGCGCGTGTTGTGTGTACGGCGATTGCTACATCTATCCGTGCGGCTACTGCGAGAACCTGGGAGGGGAGTTCCTGGGCGGGGGATCGACCTGCGTTCCCTTCCCCTGCGGTCAGCTCACCACCGGCGCGTGTTGCTTCCAGGATGGGCACTGCGAGGTGCTCACGGACATGGACTGCCTCGCGCAGGGCGGCACCTTCCTTTGGGACACGATCGTCTGCACGCCGAACCCTTGCCCGTCGCCGATAGCCACCGGCGCGTGTTGCTTGTACAACGGCGACTGCGTGGTGTTAACGGAGTCCGACTGCGCTGGGGTAGGCGGCTCCTATCAGGGCGACGACAGCACCTGCGATTCGGATCCCTGCCCGCCGCCGGTACCGGTCAATCGCGCGACCTGGGGCCAGATCAAGGATCGCTACCGTTAGTCACCGCTCGCGGTCTCCGTGGCGAACAAAACTGAGGCCCCGGCGTTCTCGCGTCGGGGCCTCATGCTGTTTGCTCCTGCGGGGCCTCCCTGCGATCAGGTTTTCCCCTCCGAGAGGATCAGCACGCGCCGCTTGGCGTCGTCGTTCTCCGGATCTTCCTTCAAGACCGCAC
>CAZZAH010000382.1:0-1157 GCA_964652115.1 uncultured bacterium
GTCGGATCGCAGGCCATCGCGTTGATGGTGAAGTCGCGGCGCGCGAGGTCTTCCTCGATCGTGTCGGCCCATTCGACCGCATCGGGACGCCGGCCGTCGGTGTAGAGCCCGTCGCGCCGGAAGGTCGTGATCTCGTAGACCGCGTTCCGCTCGATCACGAGGAGAGTCCCGAAACGGGCGCCGACCGAGTGAGTGCGAGGGAAGAGGCGAGCGAGCGCATCGGGCTTGAGGTTGGTCGCGAGATCGTAGTCGTGCACCTCGCGGCCGAGCAGAAGGTCGCGCACCGCGCCGCCGACGAAGCTGACGCTTCCGCCCGCGTCTATGATCCTCTTCGCGGCCGCGCGCGCGCCGCTCGGGAAGGCGTCGGGCGCGAGCGCTCGGTGCGCTTCGTTCATGCAGACCTCCGGCCGCTGATTATGCCTTGACGCTCCTTCGGGACGATGCGGAAACTGTCGGCTCGTTCGACCTGCGCGGCAGAGGGAATGCGAAATGGCGTGGCTTCTGAATCTTCTCGTGGCCCTCTACGGCCTCGCCTCCTTCGGCCTCTTCCTCTATGGGCTCAACTGCTACGTGCTGGTCGCGCTCTTCTACCGCCATCACGAGAAGGAGCGCGCGCGGCGAGATGCCTTCTTCGCGCGCTTCTGGGCTTCGCCGCCCGAGCTGCCGCGCGTCACGACCCAACTGCCGCTCTTCAACGAGCGCTTCGTCGCCGAGCGCCTGCTCCGCGCGGTGGCGGCACTCGACTGGCCACGCGATCGGCACGAGATCCAGGTGCTCGACGATTCGACCGACGACACGCGCGAGCTGGTCGCGCGCCTGGTCGAGGAGCTCCGCGCCGACGGCGTCGACATCGTGCAGATTCGCCGCGCGACCCGCGAAGGATGGAAGGCGGGCGCGCTACAGGCGGGCCTGCCCGCGTCGAAAGGAGAGCTCCTCGCCATCTTCGACGCGGACTTCATCCCCGACCCTGACTTCCTTCGCCGCACTGTGCCCGCGTTCTTCGACGGCGAACGCGTGGCGATGGTGCAGACGCGCTGGGGTCATGTGAACCGCGGCTACTCGCTGCTCACGCGCGCGCAGGCGATCGGCATCGACGGGCACTTCGTGATCGAGCAGGGGGCGCGCACCTGGCACGGCCTCTTCATGAACTTCAACGG
>CAZZAH010000382.1:1257-4643 GCA_964652115.1 uncultured bacterium
ACGGTGGTGGCGCTCGCGTTGCCCCTCCTCGCTTGGTCTTCGCGCGTTCACCTCGCGCACTGGTTTCTCTGGGCCGGAGGCATTCCGCTCGCGCTCTCGGTCGTCGCGCCATCGGTCCTCTACCTCTGCTCGCAGCGGGCGACCTATCGGGACTGGGCTCTGCGCGCGCTCCTGCTGCCGGCCTTGATCGCGATCGGGGTCGGCATCGCAGTCAACAACACGCGCGCGGTCCTGGAGGCGCTCTTCGGTGGACGTGGCGACTTCGTGCGGACGCCGAAGTACGGCGTGACCGGGAAGGCGCCCGTGCTGGAGCGGCGGCGGCGCGCGTATCGCGTCACCCCGCAGGCGAGCTCGTGGCTCGAGGTCGTGCTCGGGCTCTACTGCCTCGCCACCACGCTGGCGTACGCGCAGGCGGGCCGATGGCTCGCGGTGCCGCTCCTTGCCCTCTACGCGATCGGGTTCACCGCGGTCGGCATCCTGAGCGTCGCACACGCCATGCGGTCGCGGCCCGTCTGAGCGATCCGCCGCGATCCGCCCGCTCGTTGCGCCTCCTCCGCGCGGCCGGTACACTGCCGTCTTTGCGCGTTTGGGCAGGGCAAAAGGGGAGAGTTATGGCGTACGAGCATCTGGCGATCGAGCGGCACTGGCAGGAGTACTGGGAAACGCACCACTCGAACACGCCTGACCTCGACGCGGCCGAGCGCCCCTTCTACACCCTCATGATGTTCCCCTACCCCTCGGCCGAAGGCCTCCACGTCGGCAACGTCTTCGCCTTCACCGGGGTCGACATCCAGGGGCGCTTCCATCGCCATCGCGGCTTCGACGTCTTCGAGCCGATCGGCTTCGACGCCTTCGGCATCCACAGCGAGAACTACGCGATGAAGGTCGGCACGCACCCGATGAAGCTCATCCCGAGCAACGTGGCCAATTTCACGCGGCAGCTGAAGCAAATGGGCTTGATGGTCGACTGGTCGCGCGAGGTCTCGACCACCGATCCCAAGTACTACAAGTGGACGCAGTGGATTTTCTTGAAGCTCTACGAGCGCGGCCTGGCGTACCGCGCGAATGCGCCGGTCAACTGGTGCCCGAAGTGCGCCACCGTCATCTCCGATGAGCAGGTGATCGACGGGATGTGCGAGCGCCACCCCGACACGCGGGTCGAGAAGAAGGTGATGGAGCAGTGGTTCTTCCGCATCACCGACTACGCGCAGGAGCTGCTCGATCATCTCGCGTGGATCGATTGGTCCGACATCGTGCGACGCGCGCAGATCAACTGGATCGGCCGGAGCGAAGGCGCGCTGCTTCGCTTTCCGGTGCCGGGGAGCGAGACGCCGATCGAGGTCTTCACCACGCGGCCCGACACCGTCTTCGGCGCGACCTACATGGTGCTGGCGCCGGAGCACGCGCGCGTCGATGCGCTGACCTCGCCCGAACGTCGTGCCGAGGTCGATGCCTATCGCGAAGCCGCGCGGCGCAAGGACTCGATCGAGCGGATGGATCTCTCGCGCGAGAAGACCGGCGTCTTCCTCGGCGCGAGCGCGATCAATCCGGCGACGGGGAAGGAGATCCCGATCTGGATCTCGGACTACGTGCTCACCGGTTACGGCACCGGCGCGATCATGGCGGTGCCGGCGCACGATGAGCGCGACTACGAGTTCGCGACCAAGTTCGCGCTCCCGATCATCGAGGTGCTGGAGCGTCCGACCGACGCGCCCAAGAACGCCGCCTTCACCCACGCCGGCGCGATGAAGAGCTCCGCGCACTTCGACGGCATGGAGAGCGAAGAGGCGAAAAAGAAGATCATCGCCTGGCTGGGCGAACGAGGCCAGGGCGAGCCCCGGGTGCAGTTCCGCCTGCGTGACTGGTGCATCAGCCGCCAGCGCTACTGGGGCCCGCCGATCCCGATGATCCACTGCGAGCACTGCGGCATCGTGCCGGTGCCCGAGAAGGATCTGCCGGTGCTTCTGCCCGAGCTGGAGGACTTCCGCCCCGAAGGCTCGGGCGATTCGCCGCTCGCGCGCGTCGAGTCGTTCTATCGCGTCGACTGTCCGAAGTGCGGCGGCGCCGCGCGGCGCGACACCGACGTCTCCGACAACTTCCTCGACTCGGCCTGGTACTTCCTGCGCTATCCCTCGGCCCACGACGAGCAACACGCGTGGGATCCCGAGCGCACCAAGAAGTGGTTTCCGGTCGACTACTACATCGGTGGACGCGAGCACTCGGTGCTTCACCTGATGTACACGCGCTTCCTCTGCCTCGCCTTCCGCGACATGGGGCTGGTCCCGCCCGATCCGGTCTATCAGGGCGAGCCCTTCAAGCGCTTCCGCGCGCACGGCCTCCTGATCAAAGACGGCGACAAGATGTCGAAGAGCCGCGGCAACGTCGTCATCCCCGATAAGTACGTCGAGGAGTACGGCGCCGACACCTTCCGCATGTTCCTGATGTTCCTCGGGCCCTATGAGCTCGGTGGTGACTTCCGCGATTCGGGCATCATCGGCATCCGTCGATTCCTGGAGCGCGTGCATCGCTGGTACACGGAGGAGCTGCCTTCGCTGCCCGAAGGCCCGCTCGCGCGCGAGGCCGAGATCAAGCTCCACCAGACGATCAAGAAGGTGACGACCGACCTCGAGTCGTTGGGCTACAACACCGCGATCGCCGCGCTGATGGAGTGTCACAACGAGCTTCGCTCCGGCCCGGCGCGGAATCGCTTCGCCGCCGAGTCCTTCGTCGTGCTGCTCTCTCCCTTCGCGCCGCACCTGGCGGAGGAGCTCTGGGCCACGCTCGGTCACGAGCCGAGCGTGCAGGACGCGGCCTGGCCGGCCTTCGATCCCGACCTGACCGTGATGGACACGATCGAGATCGCGATCCAGATCAACGGCAAGATGCGGGACGCGATGCCGGTCGCTCGCGACGCGGAGGAGGCGACGGTGCTCGCCCTGGCGCTCGAACGGGAGAAGGTGCGCGGTCAGGTGGCGGGGAAGGCGGTCAAGAAGGTGATCTACGTCAAGAATCGCTTGATGAACCTGATCGTGACCTAGGTCGCGATCACGGGCAGGGCCCTGGCGGGCGAGGCTTCTTGACCCGCGTCCGCTCGATCCCTAGAATTACGACATTCTGTTTTGACGACCCGGCGCGAAGTCCAAACACCGGCAACCCATCTGGCAGCTCACCTGGAAGAGGAACTCACGCCATGAACCTACGCTGCACGAACGCGTTCCGCCCCGTCCTCGCCGTCTCTGCTGTGGCTGCCTCGCTCGGGCTCGCCCTGCTGGCGGCCGTGCCTGCTCGGGCCTTCGACTTCGGACCGCCCGACGGCTTCGCCGGCAACCCGCCGGACGCGATGAACTGCACGCTTTGCCACTACGAGTTCGAGGTCAACTCAGGCG
>CAZZAH010000383.1:0-4633 GCA_964652115.1 uncultured bacterium
TCTGGTCGGTCGACGACGCTTCGACCGCCGCGTGGATGCGCGAGCTCTATCGCGCGCGCTTCGTCGAAGGATCCGACTCGATGCGCTCGGTAGCGCTCGCCACCAAGCGGACCCTGGCTGACCGGCGCGCGCGGAACCAGAGCACACATCCCTTCTTCTGGGCCGGCTTCCAGGCCGGTGGCGACTGGCGCTGAGGTCGCATTGCCTCGTGGAAATTCCTTGGCCGCGCGCTCAGAATCCGCGGCGGAGGCCTCAGCCATGAACCAATTCGACCGCATCTTCATCGGGATCGCAGGAATGATCGGCGCGGGCAAGTCGACCCTCGCCACGCAGCTCGGACAGCACCTCGGCATCGACGTCTACTACGAGCCGGTTGAGGACAACGAGTACCTCGAGGACTTCTACCGCGACACCGCGCGCTACTCCTTCGCGACGCAGATCTATCTCCTCAATCGCCGCTTCGCGCAGCATCAGGAGATCATCTGGCGCGGCCGCTCCGCCGTGCAGGACCGCACGATCTACGAGGACTCCGTCTTCGCCAAGATGCTCGCGCGAACCGGCCTGATGGAAGAACGCGACTACCGCACCTACGTCGAGCTCTTCCGCAACATGAGCAACCTGATGTGCCGTCCGAACGTGATCGTCTACCTCGACGTCTCGCCCGAGCGCTCGCTCGAGCGCATCCACGCGCGCGCCCGCGGGGTCGAGAGCGGCATCACGCTCGAGTACTTGACCGACCTTCACGCCGGCTACGAGGACTTCATCGCGCACATCTCGAAGTCGATCCCGGTGATCCGCGTCGACTACGATCGCTTCGCCACCGCCGAGGAGATGGCGCGTGTGATTCGCGAGAGCTTCCTCGATCACAACTTCCTGCGTGAGGCGGTGCGGCCGGAGTTGCCGCGGTAGCGGCTCAAGGTTATCGAAAGGAGCGAATTCTTCCCGTGGAGAGCGGCTCCGACCGAGGCGAGAGCGTCGACGATCTCTTCTCGCGCCTGTATGACGAGTTGCGCGAGGTCTCGCGCCGATTGATGCAGCACGAACGTCCGGGCCACACCCTTCGCCCGACCGCGCTGGTCAACGAAGCGTTCCTCGCGATGCGCGACTCAAACAGCCTCCGATGGAACGATGACGCGCACTTCCAGGCAATCGTCGCGCTCAACATGCGCCGCATTCTGCAGAGCCACGGGCGACGGAGGAACGCGCTCAAGCGACAGCCAACCCCGGACGCGCTTGCGGTGGACCCACCCGGCGCTGCGAACGCGGAAGCCGAGATCCGAGAAGTGCACCGCGCGCTCGACCTACTCCCGCACCGCCACCGCGATGGTGCCTACTATCGCCAGCTTCTCCTCTGGAAGGATGTCTTCGGGCTGACCCAACGCGAGGTCGGAGCTCTGATCCAGCGAACGGAGCGAACGGTGCGCGAGCACCTCACGCTTGCACGCATCTGCTTGGGCCGAGCATTGGACGATGGGTAAGCCGACCGAGCAGGCCGCGACTCGGACCTCGACGCTTCGCGATTTGATTCGTGATGGCCTCGCTCTGCCGGTCGAGGAGCGATCGGAATGGCTCGCGGCCTTGGCGGTTCGCGACGCGGAGCTGGCCGCGGAAGTTCAATCGATGCTCGACGCCGCGGACCAGGACCCTTCGGTTCTCGCGCTCCTCCAGGAGCCGGTCATCCCCGAGCGCTACGGCCGATTCGAAATCCGCGGCGTGCGTGGGCGTGGCGGCATGGGCATCGTGTTCGAAGCGTGGGACCCGAAGTGCGAGCGAGTCGTTGCGCTCAAGGTGGTGGCGGAGGACCTCGCGCGAGATCCGCGCACGATGGCGCGGCTCGATCGAGAAGCGAGGCTTCAAGGCAGGCTCGGTTCGCACGCGAACATCGCCACGCTGTTCGAGGTCGACTTGGTTGACGGAACCCCGCTTCTGGTGATGGAGCTGGTCGAAGGCGAGTCGCTCGAGGAGAGGATCGGTCGCGGCCCGATCCCTCTATGGCGAGCGCTCGACCTCACTCGTCAGCTCGCGGATGCCTTGGCGCACGCGCATCGCGCCGACGTGGTGCATCGAGACTTGAAGCCCGGCAATGTAATGGTCACGGCGGACGCCATGGTCAAGCTGCTCGACTTCGGCATCTCCGAGGTCCTCGATCGAGCGGAGAGCGCGGGCCCTCTCGAATTCGCGGCGCGAGGCGCCGGGAGCTCGCTCATCGGCTCGCTCGACTACATGAGCCCCGAGCAGTTGCTCGGACGCTCAGTCGATCACCGCACGGATCTCTGGTCGCTCGGCTGCATTCTGTTCGAGTGCATCACCGGAAGGCGAGCATCCGCCGTGAGGCCGGCGATCGACGGACGCTCGTGGGAGGTGGTGGTTCGTTGGGAGCTCCTCCGCCAGAACCGAGTCCCCCGCGACGTGCGCAGGCTTCTTCGCTCCTGCCTCGCCGATTCGCCCGACGCTCGACCGCGAAGCGCCGAAGAAGTCCGCGACAAGATCGTCTCCATCGTCCGAGCTCGAGATGCCCGCAAACGGCTCTTGGTCGCGTCGCTTGGAGCCCTGCTCCTCGCCTCAGCGCTGACCCTGGTCCTCTGGCCGCGTCTGCCCCAGGTCGATCATGTGGAGATACGAGAGGAGCACGTGGTTCAGGCGGTCGATGTGCACGGCCGCGTGGTGTGGGAACGGCAGTTCGTCAACGGCGTGCGACCCAATGGAACCGAGCCCGGCAAGGTGGTCCCGCTGACGCAATGGATCGAAGATGGAAAGTCGCGCGGCTTTCTATTCGGTGCACGGGATGGCTCGAATGTCGAAACGCTCTACCTGCTCGACTATCGTCGCGGCTCGGTGATCTGGTCACGACCGATCAAGTGGAATGTGCCGGTGAACGCCAAGGGAGAGCTGCACTGCGTGGGAACGAAGCAGATCCGATGGCCGGCACCCTACGGTACCGTGTTCATGATCACGTTGTCCGACTTTCCATGGTATGGATCGGCCCTTCAGTTCTTCTCGACCGACGGTGTCCTGCTCCATGAGTACGACCACCCGGGTGGGCTCGCGCCGGAAACGCTCGCTCCTTCCGCCGCCGACACGAGCATGACGCTCTACCTCGCCGGCCTGAACAGCAGCGCGCGGTTCATCCGGGAAGTCGTCCCGTTTGAATCGCGCCAGCACTGCGCCTGCGCTGTCCGCCTCGATCCGCCGAACGTGGATGGACAGGCTTTTCCGTACTCCGTGGGCGCACCGACGCCGCGGGATTGGCCCAGACTCCCGCACGCGACCGAAACCGCGTACTTGGTCATTCCACCGATCGATCCAGAGGTGATGGCCATCCCCGCGGAGATCTTCTCCTCCCCCACCCCGAGCTCGGCTACGAGGTTGCGCGTTCACACGACCGACGGCCGAATCTACACCGTCAACGATTCGCTGCGCCCGATCGAGTGCTATGTCGGCGTCGGGCATCCGGCGGAAGCGATCATGCGCCGCCAGAAATACTCGACCGTGCTGTACATCGTCGACGGGAAATCACGGCGGATTGACGTTCCGGTCGTTTACTAGGATTCGGCCGCGCCCTTTTGGTGCTACGCCGGCCCGCACGTACAATCGAGGCATCCGTGATCGGCGCAGGTACCGCAGCTCCGCTCGACCTGCTTGCGCAACGCCTCGCGCCCGCGAAAGAGCCGGACCGATGCGCTGTTCGCGGTGATCCCGCTCGCCGCCGCGAAGGCCTTCACGCTCTGCCCGCCGAGATCGACTTGGCGAAGCGCTTCCGCATAGGTCGGCCGGAGCGTATCGAGGAGCGCGCTCGCGCAGGCGCAGACGGTGTTCATCAGGTCCTCGTCCTGCACGGACGTCGTCTCGTCCTCCAGCGTCGCGGCGCGTTCGATGGTGCGGTTCTCTGACGCCTGCCGCCGCCAATGGTCGACCAACGCGTTCCTGAGTGAGCGATAGAACCACGCGACCACCGAGTCCTCGTCGCGTAGCTGCGTCGCGGAGGCGAGGCCGCGCACGAACGCGTCCTGGAGAATGTCCTCCGCGACCTCTCGCGATCCGACACGCCGCTCGAGGAAGGCAAGAAAGCGGCGATGGTTCTCGACCAAGACGTTCACCACCTCCGGCGTGGTCGCCAGGGCCGCTGCCTCGTCCGGGCTCTCCGTGTCGTGCATGTCTCCTCCGCAGTAATAAGGAAAGGCCCCGGAAGAGCCTACAACCCGGGGCCTTCCGAGCCTACTTGGAGCACTGGCATTCCCCACCGCAGTCACAGGCCGGGCCGCAGGGACAGTCCGGACCGCATCCGCAGCCCGGCCCCGCGAACTCGACCGGCCGATCTTCCGCGCTCGCCTCGATGCGGACGTCTCCACAGCGGCACTTGCTCTCGTTCGACGCGTTCATGGCTCACTCCTTGGGTTTAGCTCCATTGCTCGCCCGCCACCCGGCGGGCCGCTCCGGCGCTTCCGACCCTGCAGACGGAGCCCGCCGACGTGTCTTACGGACTAATTCGCGTCACTTTCCGAAGGCGTTCGGAAAGAAGAGTGATTTTTCTGACTCTGGCTGTATCATTTGCCCGCCTCTCCCGACTGCTGGATCGTTCCTATGCGCGAGCGCCTCGACCCGGCCCCGGTGCCCCTCCGCATCTGATCGCCAC
>CAZZAH010000384.1:0-4626 GCA_964652115.1 uncultured bacterium
TTGGCCATACCAGGTGGAGATCTACACGACGTTTCCGGCACGTCCCGGAGAGGTCGAGGTGGCGGCAAACGGCGATATCTTCACCGGAAACTACTACTATCCGGGTCAGGACGACGATACCGTTCCGATCTACCGCATTCCCGATGGATCGCGTCAAGTCCACTACTGCGGTCCCGCCGTTCCCGATCCGGACGTGATCGCGATCGATTTCGCCGGATCGATCGCGACGCCCGGCAGCATCGTGGCCGGCTCGGCCGACGGCCTGTACTCCATCGAACCAGATTGCGGTCAGGCTACTGCGCTCGTCACGTGGTCTCACCTGACAAACAATCCGCAAGACATGCACTTCGACGGTCTCGGCCGGCTCCTGTTCTCCGATTTCACGGATCACGATGTGCTCGCCTATGACGGTCAGACGCTGACCCAGGTGATCCCGAGCCTCGGCGGCTTTTCCTACATTGCGGTCGACTCCCTGGACCTCTACGTAGCGGTCGGCGACTCGACGGTCCGCAGATACGACGTTTACGGAGCGTTGCTCGATCCTGCGTTCACCACGGGGAGAGTTCTCAAGGTTGTAACCATTCACTCGCAAGGGCAGTCGACAAAAGGATTGTTGGTTCTTCGGGAGGAGGAGCTGATCCTCGTGACGCTGCCATCCCGTTACGAGTGGACCGTGCTCAGCAACGTCACTGATGTCGGCGGAGTCGATGTTGACTCCGAGGGAAGCATCTACCTGGCGCAGCTGAACGCGCGACGGCTTTTGCGGGCCGATGTCTTATTGCCTGTCGGGGTCGAGGACCGCGACGCGTCCCGTTCGTTGCCCCCTCGGCTTGCCGTCACGCCCAACCCATTTACGGCGTCGACCAGGCTCGGACTCAACATGCCAGCCGCTGGACCGCTGTCGATCCGCGTCTTCGACTCCGCGGGCCGCCTGGTTCGCGAACTCGAAGACGAGATGCGGCCTGCGGGGCCCGCTACGGTGACCTGGGACGGTCGTGACGGCCAGGGCCGACAATCGCCGACAGGGCTCTACTTCATCGAGGCCCGGACGGCCGGCGGGCGCGTTGGCCGACCGGTCACGCTGATCCGGCATCCGTGAGTGTACCTGGATCGCGAAGAGGCTTTCTCGAACCGCGGATGCGGACCCGCTCGTCCCGCTGTGTGGGAGGGAGCGACGGGCGAACCGTCGCCCCTCCGGGCCTGAGGTGAGATAGGCCGCTAGCTCGCCGACTCCGAGCACTCGAGGGCGCGCCAACGGTAAGCTCCGCCCTTCCCCAGCCGGAAGAGGTCGCGGTTCCCTTCTCGTTCCGACAAACCAGCCGATCTTCCCCGCGTGCAAGCGGCTCGACTTTCACTGCCGGTCACGCTCGGCGCCAGCCTCCAGACCGATCCGCACGGGCCTCTCTCGAGTGTTGGGACAGCTTGCTTGGTGCTCCCACTCACCCCATTCTCTCCCAGAGTAGAGTCTCCTCAGAGCTGGGCGGTGGACATGCAGGGTGGCTTACACGGACGCAGGGCGAGGATGCTGGGTTCGGTCGAAGGGCTGGGATCACTCTCAGCGGATTGGACGGGGTCGCCTGGGACATTCGTAGCGGCGTGGGCTTCACGAACCCGGCCCGCTACCGTAATGGTCCTGACGCTCCTCGCACTCGCCATGGCCTGGGTCGCGCCCTCACCCTCGCGCGCCGCCAACGATGCGACCGACGTGCGTTTGGATTCCCTCCTCAACGCTGATGCGTACGCCGAGGCGGTGGTGGAGGCTCGCCGAGCATTGCGCACGCTTCATGTCCCCAACGAGGCGCCCGGCCCGCGGCGCGTCCGCCTGCTGAACACCGTCGGCCTGTCGCTGGACGAGCTCGGCTCGGTGGAGGCCGCCCGCGAAACGCTCGGCCTGGCGGTTCGAGAGTGCGAAGCCCTACCTGACTTTCCCTGCGATGAACGCGCCGACATCCTGGATCGCTTCGGCGTGTTCCTCGGTCGCCTGGGATGGAATGAGGATGCGGAGCCATTGCTGCTTCGCGCGGTCGAGATCGGGCGTACGTGCCCCGAAGTCGATCAGATCGTCCTCGCGAAGCACCTCAACAACCTCGGTACGCTTCAGGTGCAGATGGAAAAGCGAGTCGAGGGCGAGGTGACGCACCGAGAGGTCCTGCGGCTGCGGCGCGAGTCGCTGGGGCCCGACGATGCAGGCGTTGCATTAGCACTCAGACAGCTCTCACTCGCGATCACAGGTGAGGGTCGCTCCGAGGAGCGAATCCTGTACATGCGGGAAGCACTCCGCATCGCTCGGCTGCGGGAATCGCCGACGGGTCTCGCGTCCACGCTCGCGAATTGCGGACTGGAGCTGCTCGATTCCGACCCGATTGAGGCCGAGTCACTCTTGGTCGAGTCGCTGAGAATCCGGCTGAAGGTGGTGGGGCCTCGGCATCGTTCCACCGCCCATAGCCTGAGCTGCCTCGCCTACGCGCGCGCTCGACAGAAGCGTTGGGTCGAGGCTGACTCGTTGTACCAGGGGGCACAGACCGTTCTCGAATCGCTTGGGGAGATGGGTCAACCGCGGTTGCCGGGAACGCTGCTCAACCGCGCTCGCGCCTTGTGGGAACTCGGGGACGTCGATCGGGCAGAACAGCTCACCCTTCGGGCGCGTGAGCTACTCCGCGAGTCGGATGTATACCGAATTGGATGGAGTGCCGAGCGTGACCTGGCGAAGTACGCGTGCAAGCGAGGCGACCTCGTGGCAGCCACTCGGCATCTCGAATCGAGTTTGACGCTGAGCGAGCGCGGTCGTCTGGATCGCGGTCGACCGCTGGAGGTCGCGTCGAGCGTCAAGGCCCCCTACTTGGACCTGGCGTGCGTTGAGCTCGAGCGGGGCCGCGGGATCCCGGCTTGGACTGCGATGGAGCGTGGTCTTTCCCGGGGAATGCGCGACTTGGTGCGGCAGATTGCTGCCGAAGGCGAGTCCGCGAGCGATCGCAGGATCGCGGATTCGCTCGCCTTTGTTCTCGATCGCCTGGAGACGAAGTTCGAGTTTGCGGACCATCCGTTCCAAGGGGCGATCGGTGACTCGCTTCTCCAGGCTCGCCTCAGTTGGTCACAGCACGAGGCTCGCGTGACCACGCGAGCCTTCCAACGACCGGAGGTGACGTTAGATCTCGCGGCCGTGCAGGCGAAGCTCCGACCCGATGAGGCGGTGGTGGCCTGGATCGATCCAGGAGAGGTCGTCTCGGCCTACGCGAAGGCCAGGAGCTGGGCCTGCGTCCTGCGCCAAGCCGGGCCGCCGCACTGGATCGCGATGGAGGGACCGGAGAGCCAGCGCATCCCGGGAGATACCCTTACGATTCGAGGCAGCCTCGAAGCGTATCTCGGATTCCTGGCCTCGAGCCGACGGTCCCCGATTGACCGCGGATTGGCGTCGAGAGCCGCGGCTGTGCTCTTCGAGGCGAGGGTTGCGCCGCTGGCTCCTCACTTGGAGGGCATCACGCATGTGCTTGTGGTCCCTTCCGGATTGATGCAAGGGGTGCCGATCGATGCCCTCTGCGCCGATGCCGCGATCGAGGACAGCGAGTACGCGTCCATCGGTTTTTCGTACATCTCCGGCGGGGCGATCCTGGCGTGGCTGCGCGATCGGCAGGACGGGCCTACGGTACCGAGGCGAGTGCTCATCATCGGAGACCCGATCGCGGCGGAGGAGAGGGCGCAGCCCCGTGTCACACCAGCGGCGGGTGCCCCGCTCTCGCTCCTGGCCTCGTCCCGCGCAGGATCGGCCGGACTTGACCCGATAGTGCAGGTCCGCCTGAGCGGCGCACGCCAAGAAATCAGGGACGTCGCGTGCCTCGTACCCGAGGCGCGCGTCGAGTCTCGGGAGCGAGCGTCGGAAGCCGAGCTGAATAGACTCGCGATGAGGGACAGCTTGAAGACGTTCGACGTGATCCACTTCGCGAATCACGCCGAGGTCGACAACGGGAGATTCAATTCAGCCTGTCTGCTTTTGTCCGAAGCGAGCATCCCGGTCACCGAGCGGGGCGGCATGGAGGTGGATGGACGGGTTGGTACGACCGAAATCCTGCGGAGATGGCGGCTCAATGCAAGCCTGGTCGTGCTAAGTGGGTGTCGGACGGGGGGAGGGCGGACGATCACGGGCGAGGGCGTGGTGGGTTTCGCTCACGCACTGTTCCCCGCCGGCGCACGCTGCCTTCTCGTCAGTCTCTGGAGCGTGGACGATCAAGCCACCGCGCTTCTCATGCGCTACTTCTATGAGGCCTGGTTCGGAACCACCTGCTCCTCGAGCGGCGATTCCTCCGGATCCAGCGCGCCGCGGCGGGCGCGCCTTGCCTTGCGTCAGGCGCTCGAGTCGGCGAAGGCCCGGCTTCGTGCGTACCGGGATGCGGCAGGAGTGGCCCCGTATGAAGATCCGCACTATTGGTCCGCCTTCGTGCTTCTCGGGGATGCACGATGACGAGCGCTCGACGGGGTCCTTCCGCAGGAATGCTCATGAATCCCCCGAGCGCCCACGCGTAGGGTCGGCGCGAAGTCCTCCATCGCGTCGGCTCCACGACCGCTCCACAAGCAGCTACAATCCGCCGATGCGTCCACGACTCTGGGAGCTCTCCCTCTGCTTCTTCGTCT
>CAZZAH010000385.1:0-1346 GCA_964652115.1 uncultured bacterium
GCCTGGTGCTGCTTCTCGCCGGCGCTCCCGCGGCGCTCGCTGCTGGAGCCGAGAGACCCTACGCGCACGGCGTTGTCGTGTCGGCGAGCGTCTACGCGAGCGAGGCCGGGATCGAGATCCTGCACGCGGGCGGCAACGCGATCGACGCGGCGGTCGCGACCGCACTCACCCTCGCGGTGACCTATCCCGAGGCGGGCAACTTGGGCGGCGGCGGCTTCGCGGTCGTCCATCGCGCCGACGGCAACGACATCGTCTTCGACTTTCGCGAGCAGGCGCCGATTCGTGCCTTCCGCTCGATGTTCCTCGACTCGACCGGCGCGGCTTCGCCGGAGCTCTCGCTCTCCACGCATCGCGCGGCCGGGGTGCCGGCATCGGTCGATGGGCTGCTTCGAATGTGGCAGCAGCAGGGCTCGGGAAAGATCTCGCGCGACGCGCTCCTCGCGCCCGCGATCCGGCTCGCGCGCGACGGTTTCGCGCTTCCCCGCGTCGTGGCGGACGACCTCAACCTCCACCGGACCAAGCTTGCCGCGAATGTCGCGGCGCGACGGATCTTCGTTCGTCCGGACAGCGTCGCCTGGCGGGAGGGCGATCTCCTCGTGCAAGTGGATCTGGCCGCGACCTTGGAAGCGATCGCGGAGGAGGGGCGCGGCGGTTTCTATCTCGGCACGACCGGCGAGCTGATCGCGGCCGAGATGCGGCGCGGCGGCGGGATGATCTCGCTCGACGATCTGGACGAGTATCGCGCGGTCATGCGGCCGCCGCTTCGCGCGGGCTTTCACGGCTATGAGCTCGTGACCGTGCCGCCGCCGAGCTCGGGCGGCGTGCTCGTGCTCCAGATGCTCGCGCTCCTCGATCGCTTCCCGTTGGAGAAGATCGCCGCGGATCCGATCGAGTGGCCGCACCTTTTCTGCGAGGTGGCGCGCCGCGCCTACGCCGATCGCTCGCGGCACCTCGGCGATCCCGATTTCTGGCAGGTCCCGCTCGAAGGGCTGCTCGCGCCCGCGTACATCGAAGCGCGCGCCGCCGGCATTTCGCTCGAGCACGCGACGCCGAGTGCCGCGGTCGCGCCGGGCGAGCCCGCGGTCGCGGAGTCGGACCAGACCACGCATCTCTCGGTGATGGACGCGGAGGGCAACGCCGTCGCGCTCACCACCACGCTCAATGAACTCCTTCGGCTCGGGCATCGTGGTCGAGGGCGCGGGCTTTCTCCTGAACAACGAGATGGACGACTTCTCGGCCAAGCCCGGCGCGCCGAACCTCTACGGACTGACCGGCGGCGAGGCGAACGCGATCGAGCCCAAGAAACGGATGCTCTCCTCGATGACGCCGATGATCGTCTTGAAGGA
>CAZZAH010000385.1:1446-4624 GCA_964652115.1 uncultured bacterium
GAGGCGACGGCAACGGGCTTCCTCGGCGCTCCCGACCCGCGCGGTGAGAACGTCGCGCGCGGCTATTGAACGCGCTTGGCTTGTACAAATCTCTCTCTGTGAAAGCTCCGCGGAAAAAACTGCGCGCGCGCTGAAAAAGCTGCTCGAGCCTCGGAACGAGCGACCGATACACGAGAGGGCGCGCAAGGGCGAACGCGCGTCTTTCCAATCTCCATCCCAATCCGTCGGCGGCCTGAGCGGCAACCCTGCAATGCACGGCTGCTCCGTTCTCCGATTTGCATGCGAGCGGCCACGGGGGCAAAAGAGAAAAAGCGATGCGCACTTCCGAATCCTCAACCGAACCCGGGAAACGCAATGGCCATGAGCATGATCGTGCGATCCGCGTGGCCGGATGCGTCTGTCTTGCAACCTTCCTCTGTGTCGGTCCGCACGGCCTCGAGGCGCGATCCACGCCCCAGAGCCCGCCCACCTCCGACGGCACTCCCTTTGAGGAGCCGGAGGCGGTCGGCGGCTTCTCGCTTGCGGCGAGTGGAGCCGAGATCGACGCCGCGCCCCCGGAGGTGGTGTCGAACGGCCAGGCGTTACGCCGCACCCTCGCGCTCAGGCGCTATCTGACCTTCGCGAAGAGTCGCGCAGCGGTCGAGTCGTGGCGTTTAGGGGATCGAAGCGAGGCGCTCCGGCAGCTTCCCGCGTCGGGTGAATTCGCGCCCGGCCCGGTTCGCGGCGGCCTCAACGGCTCGCATGGTTGGGAAGCATACTCCGGTCCCTTCCGCGTCGATGAAGCGAGCCATCTGCTTCATCGCACGATGATCGGACCGCGCTTCGGCGAAATCCGGAGTGCGCAAGCCTCCGGTCTCGGCCGCTCGGTGACTCAATTGCTAAAGGTTCGGCCGAAGCTGCCCGCGCCGCCGGCCTCCTGGGCGAACGAGCCCTTCCCCGACATCACCGGCTGGAGCGACGAGGAAGTCGACTCCTTGTACAAAGAGTATTGGGACCGGCGCGACCCACTTCGCCTCTGGTGGGTCAAGGTCATGCTGGAAGAGCCGGTGTCGGCACGTGAGCCGATGACCCTCTTCTGGCATGACCACTTCGCCACCGGCATCAGCAAGGTGACCTTGCCGCAGTCGATGTATGTCCAGAACCAACTCTTCCGGCGGCAGGCGCTCGGCAACTTCAAGTCGCTGGTCAAGGAGGTGGCACGCGATCCGGCGATGCTGGTCTGGCTCGACGGCATCGACAACCGGGTCGATCACACCAACGAGAACTGGGCGCGCGAGCTGCTCGAGCTCTTCACCATGGGCGAGGGAAACTACTCGCAGTCGGATGTGGTCGCTGCCTCACGCGCCTTCACCGGCTGGACCACGCTCGACGGCATCAAGTCGGTCTACGTCCCCGCGTGGCATGACAACGGGACGAAGACCTTCCTCGGACGCACCGGACGCTGGACCGGCGACGACATCATCAACATCATCTTCCAGCAGCCGGTGACCGCACGCTTCCTCTGTCGAAAGCTCTATCGCTATTTCCTCGACGAGTACCCGGACGAGGTCGCGGTCGAGCAGCTCGCCCAAGTCATGCGCGCGAACAACTACGAGCTTCGACCGGTGCTGCAGCGCATGCTCCTCTCCGCGCGCTTCATGGACGAGAACTTCCGCGGTGACCTGATCACCGATCCGGTCGACCGCACTGTCGGCTCGATGCGAAGCCTCTACGTCGACGGGATCGACCTGATCGTCGATCACCCCGAATGGCATCCGGAAGGTTCGTGGGTCCTCTACTCGCTCGATCAAGGGGGCCAGATGCTCTTCGAGCCGCCGAACGTCGGCGGATGGCCCGGCTACCGCAACTGGCTCAACTCGCTCACGCTGCCTTGGCGAAAGACGCTCGACGTCGCGCTGGTCGACGGCGAGGTCTGGGGCTACGACCTCACGATGAAGGCCGACGTGATGGCGATGGCGAACGACTTCTCCGATCCGAACAACGCCGACGCGCTGATCGATGACTTGTCGGCGCATCTCTTCGGCCAGCGGCCGACCGAGGCGGTGCGGCAGCGCTTGCTCGACGAGCTGCTGCAAGGCGCCGAACCGTGGGAATGGTCGCTCTACTACCCCGAGGCGGAGTCGCGACTGCAAGGGCTCGTGCGCCTGGCGCTTCGTCTGCCCGACTACCAGCTGAAGTGAGGACATGATGTCGAAAAAACAGAACATCTTGGAAGCTCCCGGCGCCCTCACTCGACGCGACTTTCTCCTGCGTGCGCTGTCGTTCTCGGCCGCGGGGTTGATCGTGCCGCCCTTCCTCCGGAGCGGGGTAGCCCTCGGTCGCGAACGGCCGGAGCTGCTCGGGCTTGGCGGCGGCGTGCTTCCGCTCGACGGGCGGATCCTGGTGGTGGTGAACCTGCAGGGCGGAAACGACGGCTTGAATACCGTCGTTCCGTACAACGATCCGGTGTATCACTCGGTGCGGCCGACGATCGGGCTCCACTCGAATCAGGTTGTACAACTCAACGGAGTCACCGGCCTGAACAATGGGCTCGCGCCGCTCGCGCCCTGGTACCAGAACGGGAAGCTGGCGGTGATCCAGGCGGTCGGGTATCAGAACATGAACCTCTCGCACTTCCGCGGCGCTGACATCTGGCTGAGCGGGTCGGACGCGGAGCCGGAGGTCAGGACCGGCTGGCTCGCGCGCTTCGTCGAGGCGATGTTCCCCGGCTTCCCCGGTACCTATCCGGACGCGCCCTACGGCATCCAGCAGGGGGACGCCAATCGCCTGCCGTGGAATGGGGATCGCGCCGAGATCGGCGTGGTGGTCGACAGCCCCGAGTCGTTCTACAACCTCGTGCTCGGCGGCTACGTCGGCGAGTTCGAGGACGACCCGCCCGCCACGCGCGGCGGTGATGAGCTTCGCTTCGTGCGTCAGCTTGATCGCGAGACCTTCGGCTACGCGGCCGCGATCGAGGAGGCGGCGTCGGCAGGCGAGACCACGGTCGACTATCCCGACTTCGATCTCGGCCATGAGCTCGAGGCGGTGGCGCGCCTGGTCAGCGGCAACCTCGCGACCCCGATGTACCTCACCTCGACGGGCGGATTCGACACGCACACCGATCAGGTCGGCTGGCATGAGGAAGTGCTCGGTCGCGTGGGTCAAGCGGTGAGCGCCTTCCTGCTCGACATGCAGAATC
>CAZZAH010000386.1:0-4620 GCA_964652115.1 uncultured bacterium
AACACCGGCGCGACCAACGTGATCTTCACGCAGCATGTCGACAACACGGCCGGCACCTTCGAGGTGAACTCCTCGGGCGTCGGAACGCCGTACGGCTTGGCCGGCAACGGTCCGTATGTCGTGGCCAACGTCGAGGTCAAGGCCAAGGCCGACGTCATCACGACCGCCGCGCGCACCAAGAGCGGTTCGTTCGCGGTGATCAAGGCCAGCTCCTCGATGACCGACTACCTCGGCCGCACGCCGAGCCCGTGGAAGACGCAGTCGGTGACGCTGCGCGCCGGTTACCTCGGTGACCTCGCGACGACGTCCGCCGGTGCCGACTCCACGTTGCCGCACCTGCAGCCGAAGCCGGACGGCTTCATCAACTTCGCCGACCAGATGACCTTCACCCTGGGTTGGAACGGTGACGGCACGACGCAGGACCCGATCGCGGACCTCGGTCCGGCGACCGGCAGCGCGCCCGACCTCATCTCCGCTCCGGACGGCATCTACGACGTCGAAGACATCCTCGCCTTCACCACGATGTACTCGTGGGCGGCCGCGGGTGGATTCCTCCGTGCGGTGCCGGGTGCGAGCGAGTTCGCCATCCATCGGGTGGTCGGCGCTCGTCCGGCGACGTTCGGTGCCGACGTCGACGGCCAGGCTCGCGCCTTCACCGTGAGCCGCGTCGAGAACCCGCTGCCGGGTTCGACCATCGACGTGGACCTCATGGTCGACGCGGCCAATCTGACCGGTGCGTTGCTGACGCTCGGCTACGATTCCTCGCAGCTCGAGCCGATCGCGATTCACTCGGGCGACCACCTCAAGGGTTCCGACGGCAGCTTCTTCTTCCAGAGGGGCGGCGACGGTTGGATCGAGGTTTCCTGCTCGCGTCTGGATCGCGGCAAGCCGGCGGTCTCGGGTCTCGGTTCGGTCGCGACGGTGACCTTCCGTATCCTTGGGACCGCGAGCAACGAGTTCGACCTGCACTATGACCTGCGCGCGGCCAACGATCAGGTGTTGGGCCGTGGCGCCGGCAAGGCGGGCGCGCTCAGCGGTGCTCCGGCTGCCTTCGCGCTCTTCGCCAACTACCCGAACCCGGTCAGCTCGGCGACCAGCATCGTCTTCTCGCTGCCGCAGACCTCGGGTGTTGCGCTGGACGTGTACGACGCGAGTGGCCGTCTGGTGAAGAACCTGGCCAAGGGGTCGTTCGATTCCGGCTACCACGTCGTGTCGTACGACGGCCGGAACGCTTCGGGCGAACCGCTCCCGGCCGGTGTGTACTTCTACCAGCTGCGCGCGAACGATCAGGTTTCGACTCGGAAGCTGATCATCGCCCGCTGATGAAACCTGCCGGGTCGCGCGAGCGGCTCGGCAGTCTTTCTAGCTGACAGGCCGCATGAGGCCGCTTCCTTCGGGGAGCGGCCTCTTTGCTTTTCATCGATGCGCGTCGAGCGCGCGGAAAGAAAGGCACCGGTCGCCGGGCAGAATCTGCCCGCTCGTTCCGCTTCGTGACACGAGGCGCGCGCTAACTCGCATCACCGCAACGCACGATTCACGCGCGGCGCGTGGCACAAGACTTTCGATCGCTCCTCTTGGCGTGTCCACAGGACGTGCGCGCGCCCGCATGGAGGAGAGTCGAATGGAGAGTGGATTCGGCGGGACCGAAGGGCACCGCCTCGCGCGAATCTTCGCCGCGCCGGCGGCGTGTGTGCGCGCGCTCGCCGTCGTCTCGTGCATCGCCGGTGCGCTCACGATCGCATCCTCCACCGCGCGCCCGTGTCACGCGCAGATGCCGTGGCTCGAGCCGGAGGACGGTGATCTCCTTCACGTCTCGAACGCGGAAGGACTCAAGCGCGGGCAGTTCCGCCTTCGCGCCTCGCACGGCAGCTCCACCGCCGAGAGCGAGGGAAGCCTCGTCTGGAATCGCGTGATCGCGCAGTACGGCCTGGGCCACTTCCTGACTCTTGGGCTTTCGACGCCGCACCTCGCGCAGCAAGACGGTGTGCTCCAGAAGTCGGGCCTCGGCGATACCAACCTCTCGCTCAAGCTGCATTGGCGGCCTTACGAGGACCTGCCGGTCCAGGTCGGGCTCCGGCAGTCGATCAGCTTGCCGACCGGTTACGAGCAGGAGCGGGTGGGCCTTCTTCCCTTCACCTCGCGCCAGTACGACTACACGGCGCAGGGCCTCTTTCAGTACGACGCGATCAGCGGACGTCGACGCGTGTCGGCGCTGCTGAACCCAGGCGTGATCCTTCCCGGCGGTGATGTCGACAGCTATGCCACCGCGGGCTTTGGGCTCGAGCTCGCCCACATCCTCCCCTTCGGCTTCGACGGCGCGGGCGAGTACTACACGCGATGGAGTCTGGTCAGCCACGAGTTCGAGGCCGAGGCGTTCGTCGGCGTGAGTCATCCGCTGTTCCTGGGCTTCGACGTCGACTTCGGCGCGAAGCGAAAGCTGCTGCAAGCGGAGGCGACGAAGGCCGAGATGCACCTCGGCCTTTCCTTCGAGTGGCCGCGCGGCGAGACCGATGTCCTGGAGGTGACGACGCCAAAGCGTGAGCGCGCCGCCCTCTTCGTTCATCCGATCGAGTGCCGCGTGCCCGATCCACGCAACGTCGCGGGAATGCTGAGCCAGGAGTTTCGCACCCGAGCGCACACCGGAGGCAATCCGCTCACGGTGTATGTGTCGACCCTGCCGAACGAGCGTGTCGATGCGCTCGCCGGCATCCGTCACTACGAGCTCGTCGTCCGCGTGCTGTCGATCGAGGAGGGCTCGGTCGAGGGCTACTCCATTCCTCTGGTGCTGAACGCGCCGCGAGGAAAGACGCGCATCACCGCGCAGTTCGAGCTGATCGCGCCCGACGGTTCCACCGTGGCGAAGCGCGCGACCTTGACCGGCAGCGCGAGTCGCGGATTGGGCGTCGATCTGGTGCCGTCGAGCGGCTCGATCGCCGGCAAGGTGACGCCGGACGAGATCAAGGACGTGCTCCGCGAGCACGCCACGCGGGACCTCGCGGCGGAGATCCTTCGCACCGCCATTCACTCCATCGACGAGAGAGACGCGCCATGAAGCGGAAGTTCAGACCTCATCGCCCACTCACGCCTCAGGTCGGTTCGAGCAAGGCGATCCCCTGGATCATCTGGTCGATCGTGGTCTTGGTGGTGCTGTTCAACCTGTCGTGTCGTTCGGGCACGGCGCCGAAGGGACAGGCCGAGCTCAACCTCACGATCGATGCGGTGCCGGTGCTGGTTCTGGCCGACTCGAGCAGCACCTCGACCATCTGGGCGACGGTCACGATCGACGGCGAGCCGGTGGCGGACTCGACCGTGGTCTTCTTCGCCTCCTCGCTCGGCGGAGTCGAGTCGGAAGCGCCGACCAAGGATGGCCTGGCGCGCGCGGTCTTTCACGCCGGACGCGAAACCGGAGTCGCCGCGGTCATCGCGCAGGTGAAGGCGGTGCGCGACACGGTGCTGGTCACGCTCTACTAGCGTTGGGCGTCACACCGCGAGGGCGAGCTCGACGGAGCGAAGCACCTCGCCCGCGCGCACGCGCGCCTGCACCAAGGCATCCTCGCCACGTCGACGAAGCTCTCGCGCTTCCGCGTCATCGCCCAAGCTCTTCAGGTTGATCAGGACGTTCAGCCACGCCCCTTCGGCCGCGGCCCGCGCGCAAAGTGCGGCCACCCCGGCATCGCTGACCGAGTTGGGATTTCCGCGCGTCGCGACCTCGCGCGCCAGCTCCATCACCTCAAGGCTCCGCTCGAGCACGGAAAGCGGAACGAGGGTCGCGCCGCGATTCGCCTCGAGCATCGCGGCCGCGCGCGCCTGCTTCTCCTCGTCGCTCTTCTGCGGAAGACGCATCGCGTCCATCACGCGACGGAAGGCCCGCGTGTCCTCATCGACCGCGTTCAGGTACCAGTCCTTGAGCCCCTGCCCGCGGATGGCGATCGGTCGAAGCGACTCCCACGACGCCTCGAAGCCCTTCTTTCCGATCGTGAGGTTCGCGACCATCGCGGCGAGCGACGCTCCAAGCGCTCCGGCGTAGGCGGCGACGCTGCCACCGCCCGGCGCCGGCGATTCGGTCGAGACCTCATCAGCGAACCCACGCAGCGTCTTCTCGATCAGAAGGTTCTTGGAATCGTCGACCGCATACTCGACCACCTTCTTCGCCGGCTCGAAGGGCGCGATCTCGTCCAGCCCGAGCGAGCGCACGGCGATGTGCACCAGCTCGGACTCGGGCACGCCGGCCGACTTGCCCTGGCGCTCGAGGTAGTAGCGCCCGGCCAGCAGGAGCGCGTCCCGCGGGATCAAGCCGACCAGCTCGCTCCCCGTCACTCGAAGGCCCAGCTTCGCCGCCTCGGCCGCGCAGGTTTCGAAGGCGACGTGCGGCGGCGTCTCCCGATAGTTCGTGAGGTTGATCGAGACCTGCGCGCGTCCGTACTCCTCGATGTACCAGCCCACCGCGCGCACGGAGGTAAGAAGGCCTGCGTCGCGCAGCTTGTTGCCCTCGGCATCGAGCACGAAGTTGCCCGCCGCGTCCTTCTTCAAGCGCCCGTTCTCTCGAATCCGCAGCGCGATCTCGTTCGCGAGGCGCTTGTCGCGCGTGTTCAGGTTCACGTTGTAGGCGATCAGAAACTC
>CAZZAH010000387.1:0-4611 GCA_964652115.1 uncultured bacterium
TGCCGCGCCTCGAGGAGATCGAGCACCAGCTTCCCGCAGATGCCGCTCAGCGCGGGCGGCAAGGCGGCAGTGTGCTTCTCGATCTCCGCCTTCGCCGTGACGTCGCTCGCGTTACCGAAGGTCATCGTCTTCGCCTTTCGGTCACCAGCGCCCCAGCACGCGAGGAGCGCATCGGCGAGCGGCGTCGGGCCTGCGACCAGATTCGCGGAGTAGGAACGCATCGCGCCGTAGCGCTTGTTCACGCCGATGTCGTGCACCGCGCGATAGAGGGCGCCCGGCGCGACGTCGCTCGCAAGGTTCTCGGGCGAGAGGGTCTGCACCAGCGTCGCGCCCATCATCCGCGTGAAGGGCACGACCGCCAGCGGCTCCGACACGATCGCGTCGAAGTGCCGGAGCTTGTGGGGAATGTCCTCGGGATAGCGCTCCCAGAAGCCGCGCGGCTCCCACCCGAGATCGGAGCGTGTGAGGCCGGCGACCGCGAGCGCGTCATCGAGCGCATCCGGTGGCGGGGCGCTCGTCGCGAGCGTCGACGCGGCACAGATGCCGAGCAGCAGCACCGATACCGCTGCCGGTTTGGCCATCCAGCTCGACACTCGGATCCACAAAGCGGAGGTCACTCGACTTCGGCGCTCGCCGCGCGGCATCGTCTCTCCTTCTGCTGGAAGTTGCCTGTCGCTGGGCCGCGCCGGGTCGGCCGAACTGCCCTGCGATTTCTCGGGCGCGCGGAGTATAGCCTCCCTGTGAGCGACGGTCTCCGCATGACTCCGTGTTTGCAGTCGCGGGCGGCGAACTTTGCGATTGTCTCCTCTTTGCCGCCCACCTACCGTCGTCGCGCATCTCCAACTCGCAAAGCTCGGAGGACACGATCCGAAGGAGCCTGATGGCCGTTCCAGTCGCTCAGCGCGCACGCGCGCGTCGCCGATCGAGCTCCGTGCGCGATGCGACGTCGTCCGACGGGAAGCGAATCGACGAGCAATGAGCACGCTCCCAGACTTCCTCTTTGTGGCGATGTTCGCCGTCGTGGGGCCGGTCGCTGATTACTTCCTCTGGTGGCCCGCATACCGTCGCCTGTCGCGGTCCGATCCGGCGTGGGCACGGAGGTGGCTCTGGGCATTTGCCATCATCCAGCTGTGGACGCTGGTCGCCTTCGGGGCAGCGATCTGGATCGCCAGTGACCGATCCTGGATCTCGCTCGGTTTCACAGTTCCCAGCGGCTGGCGGTTGTGGACTGCCATCGCCTTATTCCTGCTGCTGGCCGCGTACCACTTCGTGGCGGTGGCGACGCTCGCTCGGAGCTCCGAATCGAGGGCGAGCGTGCGGCGGCAGTTCGCGCCCGTCACCGCCGTCCTCCCTCAGACGCGGACCGAGCTCTGTTGGTTCGGCGGGGTGTCGCTGACCGTGGGCTTCTGCGAGGAGTTTCTGTATCGCGGCTACTTTACCTGGGTGTTTTCGCCGTGGCTCGGTTGGTGGGGCGCCGCGTTGCTTTCCCTTCCATTCTTCGCGGTTGCACATCTCTATCAAGGATGGAGCGGTGTCCTCCGCACGGGAATCGTGGGTGCACTCCTCACGCTGGTCGTAGCGATTTCCGGATCCCTCTGGCCGGCGATCGCGATCCACGCCCTGATCGATCTCGGTGCCGGCGTGATGGCGTGGCTGGTGCTGCGCGAGGGACCGATGGTCGGTGATCCAGGAGACAATGCCGACGAAAGGGAAGTGTGCGATGGGCCACCTGCTGAAAGCCCGACTTGAGCGTGCCTTCGTGCGCCAGCTGGAGCAGGCGGTACACCGTGTGAGCGAGGATTGGCGGACGTCATTCGAGGCAAAAACTGGATTGAGAATTCTAAAGTCGCACTTTAGATTCCTCAAATGCGTCACCTTCCACGCGCCTTAACCGGGCAGGTCACTAAGGCCGCGAGAGAATTCCCGGCCATCGTCCTGACCGGTCCCCGACGGGCTGGAAAGACCTGCATGCTCCGGCATCTTTTCCCGAAGGCGAGCTACTTCCTGCTCGAGGATCCCGACGTGCTCGCCCGGCTCCGCTCTGATCCTCAGGGGTTTCTCGACGCCATCACGCCCCCTGTCATCCTGGACGAGGTCCAAAACGCGCCTGAGTTGTTTGCGTATGTGAGGTCGCGCATCGATCGGGAGCCTCGACGGACCGGCCGGTGGTTCTTGACCGGTTCACAGGAAGCGCCGTTGATGCACGGGGTCACGGAGTCGATGGCCGGTCGCGCCGCTGTGCTGCACCTATTGCCCTTCTCGATCCGTGAATCGCCCAAGGTCACGTTGCTGCGCGGGGGATACCCGGAAGTTCTGGCCCGACCGGCGAGCGCGCGCCTGTGGTTCGCTTCCTATCTGCAGACCTACCTAGAGCGGGACGTTCGTGCGATCACCGCCGTGAAGGACCTCTCGACCTTCCGTCGGTTTCTCGCGCTGCTGGCCAGTCGGCACGGCCAGGTGCTGAACAAGACCGACCTGGCGGCCCCTCTCGGCATCAGCGTGCCCACGATCACTCAATGGTTGGGCGTGCTCGAGACCACAGCGCAGATCCTGATCGTCCCGCCTTTCTACGAGAACTTCGGCAAGCGACTCGTCAAGTCGCCCAAGATCTACTGGACTGATTCCGGTCTGGCGTGTCACCTCCTGGGGATCGATTCCAAGACCGAGCTGGCGAAGTCGCCCTTTCGCGGAACGCTGTTCGAGGGGTTCATCGCTTCGGAAATCGTGAAGGCACAGGTCTCCTCCGGGCGTCGCGCGGAGCTCTACTACTTTCGGGATGAACAGGGCCTCGAGGTCGACTTCTTGGTACCAGGGCCTCGTTCTTCGATCACCCTGGTCGAGTGCAAGGCGACTCGAACGGTCACCCCCGCGATGACGACTTCGATGCAGCGATTGGCCAAGGCGATGCGAAGCAAGCGTCGATCGACGGTCAAGGCGATCCTCGTCCACGAAGCGCCGAAGGCCGGCGTGGAGACTCGCGCGGTCGCGCCGGGCATCCTCGCGCTTCCTTGGCTGGAGTATGTGACTGGGCTCTAGCGCCGATCGTAATCCGCCCCACGACGCGATGCGGTCGCCTCACTTCGGCGCGCGACGTGCATACGCTAGGATCTTCCGTTCCAAGGAGGCCTGCTTGCTCGCATTGCGCTGGATACTCGGGGTGGGAACGCTGCTTCTCGCGGCCGCCTGGCTCGCGTTCTTCGCGGTTGCGGATGGGTTTCGGCGGTCCTTCGGCGCGTCGCCCAAAGCGCCGCTCCTCGGAGCGATTCCCCTGATCGTCGCGATCGCCCTGCTCCCGGGTCTGCTCTGGCCCGAACGACGCGCGCTCGTGATGATCGGGCTGGTGGTCTCGGCCCTCCTCTGTGTGGGAAGTCTCGTTCTCTCACGATGGACGATCGGAACGGCGGTGGCGTGCGCGCTCTTCTCCGGACTCTGGCTCTTCTACTACATCGCGCGCTTTCGCGGGCAGGCGTGACGAGGACCAAGGCTTCGCTGCTTCACGTCCGCCGCGGGCGCGCGCGGCCGCGCCGGATGCCGAGGCCGACCTCGTTCGAGTATGGTTGTCCGCACGCAAGGCCCGCTGAAGCTCGGAGGAACGATGGAGAAGGTCAATCTGGCGGAGAAGCTCGCGCTCTTCCACGAGCATTGGAGCCCGAAGGTGGTCGGCGCGCTCAACGGCCAGGAGGTCAAACTCGCGAAGGTCGAGGGCGAGTTCGTCTGGCATCATCATGAAGCCGAGGATGAACTCTTCCTCGTGATTCACGGCGAGCTCGCGATTCATCTGCGGGATCGCGTGGTGACGCTTCGCGAAGGGGAGTTCTTCATCGTGCCGCGTGGCGTCGAGCACAAGCCGGTGGCGGAGCGCGAAGCTCACATCCTGCTGCTCGAGCCGGCGACCACGCTGAACACCGGGAATGTGCGCAATGAGCGCACGGTCGAATCGCTCGACCACATCTAGGAGGCGCCTATGGCCGTGGTTCGCTATCTCGTACATGACGTCGACGCCGCGATAGAGTTCTACGCGATCCTGGGCTTTGAGCTGACCGATCGATGGGGGCCGCCCTTCGCGGTCATGCGCCGCGATGATCTTTCACTCTGGGTCAGCGGCCCCGGCACTTCGGCCTCGAAGCCGCTGCCGGACGGCGCGCAGCCGGTACCCGGCGGATGGAATCGCCTCGTGATCGAGGTCGATGATCTGGATCGCACGCTCGAGCATTTGCACGAGGCGAAGGCGCGCTTCCGCAGCGAGCCGATCGCCGGTCCGGGCGGACGGCAAGTGTTGGTCGAGGATCCGTCGGGCAATCCGATCGAGCTGTTCGAGGAGCGGGACTAACCTCGGCGTGCACGAGCTACCGCTCCTCTTGAACATCGGCGTAGGCCTCGCGGCCGCGCTCGTGGGCGGCATTCTCGCGCGACGCTTCGGCATCTCCACGATCGTCGGCTATCTCCTCGCCGGGATGGCCATAGGGCCCTTCACTCCCGGCTTCGTCGGCGACGTGCACGCGATCGGACAGCTCGCGGAATTGGGCGTCGTCTTCCTGATGTTCGGGGTCGGGCTCCACTTCTCGATGCGCGACCTCTGGCAGGTGCGCGATCCCGCGATCGTGGGTGCGC
>CAZZAH010000388.1:0-4604 GCA_964652115.1 uncultured bacterium
CGAAGCACCATCAGCTCGAAGTTGAAGGTCGCCGCGTACGCGTGCAGCAGCCGCTCGGCCGCGAGCTTCGAACCGCCATAGGGCGAGATCGGATCGAGCGGATGCGCTTCGTCGACCGGCGTGTACCTCGGCGGCCCGTAGACTGCGGCACTCGAGGCGAAGACGATCCGCTTCACGCCATGCCGCACCATCGCGTCGGCGAGGTGATAGGTGCCGAGCGTGTTCGTCTGAAAGTCGTAGTCGCGGTCGGCGACCGACTCGGGCACCGACGCGTTCGCGCCGAGGTGAAAGATGATCGCGCATCCTCGCACCGCATCGTCCACCACCGCTCGATCGCGCAGATCACCGATGCGAAGGTCGATGCGGTCGGCGACGGACGCCAAGTTCTCGCGCGAGCCGGCGTGCAGGTTGTCGAGCACGCGAACGTGATGCCCGCGCGCCACCAGCAGATCGACCACGTGAGAGCCGAGGAAGCCGGCGCCGCCGGTCACGAGCACGTTCATGCTCGAAGGTTGGGTCGGTCGATCACGATCCAAGCGTTCGCCCCACTTCTGGCCCCTGGGCCGGACCCGTTCCTCAGCCGGCCGGATTCGGCCGCGGCATCGTAGGAACCATGTTTTCGAGTGTCAACGTCCCGTTCGTGGCGTGGTCGCGACTCGAACCTCTGAAGACGAAGGGCGGTCGCGCGCTTAGCGCCGGATGACCAGCCTCTGGGTCAGCGCGACGTTCTTCGCCGAGAGTCGCGCGAAGTAGACGCCCGACGGAACGATCTCTCCGCGTGCGTCGCGGAGATCCCAACGCAGCTCGCCGCGCGCGCTCGCCACGGCACTGGAGACGCGACGAACCTCACGGCCCTGCACGTCATGGATGCTCACGCGCGCCGACCCCGCCACCGGCAGCGAGTACCGGAAGGTGGCCGACACGATCGCGGGATTGGCGGAGACCAGGGCGAACCGCGCCTCGCGCTTAGGGGCCGTTCCGGGCGCGCTGGCCGCCGAGGGGATCGACTCCGGATCTTCCGGATCACTTCCCGCCTCGAGCTCGTCGCGATCCCGGAATCCGTCCTCGTCTCGGTCGATGCCGAGCCTTGTCTCCGTGCCGAGGACGACGGCGGTGTAGGTCAAAGGCCGTGACGGTGACGCGAGCGCGACGAGTTGCTCGGTCTCCCACGCAGGCTCGGCCACGCGGTCCGATTCCCATGTCCCCGCGCGATAGCGCCAACCACGAGCCTCGCCGTTGGCGTCGACCCCCTTGGCGATGAGGCCGACCTCGCCACGATCGGCGACCTGCCGGAGCACGGTCACGCGCGACTCGCCCGGCACGTCGTTGCTCGAGCGCGCGGTCCACTGTGCTCCGACCGCCTCCGGCGTCATGGTCGAGAAGGCGAGCATGTAGGCCTCGACATCGCGTCGCTCTTCCGGCGAGCGAAAGTCGAACAGGTCGAAATCGAGGAAGGAGAAGATGTCGTGGAAGACGCCGTCATGCCCGAAGCCGAACCCGCGCAGCGTGACGTCCCCGTCGAGCTCGAATCCGGTCTTCTCGTAGAGGTTTCTGACCTGCGGCACCTTGAGGTCCTGGTCCGAGCGGAGGAACTCGGCTTGCACGAGCCCCGTGTTGGTGCCGATCGGGATGGTGTGGCAGACGGTGCACTCCGCCTGGCCGAAGAGCTTGCCGTGAAGGAAGAGCGCCTCGCCTCGCTTCGGGTTCGGACCGCTCGGCGGGTCGGGGAGAGAGCCGTCGAGGTTGCGATTCGGATTCGGCATGTAACGCAGGCTAAAGGCGAAGTCCGAGTACTCGTTGAAGGCCGGCTCGTCCAGCTCCCTATCGCGGCCCATCAGCAGAACGAAGTTCTGGTTGAAGGTCGGCATGCCGAAGCGATCGCCTCTCCAATGGAAAGGCTCGGTGCCTTCGAGGCTCTTCAAGCTCTGCGTGATCATCGGACCCTTCATCGGATGATCGCCGGTCAGGCCCGGTCCGGGCGGCGGAATGAAGTCTCCCTCCGGTTCGCCGAGGTCCCAGGCGAGCTTGTCCATTCCTCCGAAGAGATGGCAGCTTCCGCAGGAGAGGTCACCGTGCGCGGAGGTGATCTGCCCGTCGTATTGGTACTTCCTGCCGAGGCGCACGTTGATCGGCGTCGGATCGTAGCCCAAGGCGAGCTCATGCGAGGCGTCGGTCGCGAGGTCGACCACCGACAGGGTCGAGTTGATGCGGTTGTACACGTAGAGACGCTCGCGCGACTCATCGAGCGCGAGCCCCGCCGGTCCCTGCCCAACGGTGATTCTCCGCGTCACCTGACCCGCGGGCGAGAGAACGCCGACCTTCCTCGAGCCGAACGCGGCGACGAAGATCTCCGACCCATTCGCGCGCGCGGCGATCTCCATCGGAGTCGAGAGGCTGAGCGCTCGTTCGACGTCGTTGCCCGCCGGCTGCTGATAGTCGATGTGTGAATTGAGGTGGATCGCGTTCACCGCTCCGCTCGCCGGATCGAGCACGCTCACTCGATTCTCCGCGAAGCTCGCACGGAGGTTCGGAAGGAAGCGCACCTCGTTCCTCGCCTCGATGTTGCTGACCCAGAGCCGCCCGTCAGCGGGATTGACCGAGAGCGAGAGAAGCATGGTGCCGACGCCGGAGAAGACGCGCGTGACGGCAAGGCTCGCGGTCGAGATCTCGAGCACGTCGTGGTCGAGGACCCGATAGGGCACGTAGTCGTCCCACGATCGCCCGATTTCGTCGCGCCAGTGGGTGCCGTCGTGCTTCACGATGAGGGCGACTCGCGGCGGGATCGGAAGTCCTGGGCGCATCGGCGGGTGGGAAGGTGGAGCGCCGCCTCCCGCCGCGACCGAGAGATAGGGCACGACCGTCGTCTGGTTGCCGCTGTCCATCGCGACCACATAGACGGCGCTCCCATCGATCGATCGCGCGAGCGCGTGTGGCATGCTCGCCTCGAGCGGAATGTCGACCGGCGGTGACTCCAAATGCGCGGGATCGTAGACCCGAATCAGATTCCGTCCTTCGACGCAGACGAATGCGCGACCGCCGGCGAAGACCACGTCGGAAGGCGCGTCTCCCACCACCAGCGTGCGCGCGACGACGCCGGCGTCGACGTCGACGAGGCTCACGCTGTCCGAGACGTGATTGACGACCCAGACTTCGTTGTCGTTCCGCGCGCGGCACGTCACCGGCTCGAGCCCGACCGGGATCGCCGCGACGCGCGTCGGCTCACCCTCGCCCAGATCGAAGACGACGAGCTCGCCGCCGGCGAGGTGCGTGACGAAGAGACGCGAGCCATCGGGGGACATCTCGACCGGATGGACGGGCGGACTCTCGAAGTTGTCCGACTCGGCCTGTGCGCAGGTCGGTCCAAAGAACGTCCACGCGGCGAGGCAAAGCCCCACCGTCAAGGCCGCGATCGGTGTTCGGCGGAGGGGGTTGCTCCGCACCTCGTGCGATGGAAAGGCGAAGATGTCACTCTCCTCAACTCGAATAGGGCGCGGGCGGGGAAGTCGCGCCGAGCCTACATGCCGGCTCGCTCGGATAGAGCTTTAGTTTACGGGCGCGGAGCCGGCGTCACAATCGAGGAGGTCGATCTGCAGCGATTCCGCGATCGCGCGCATGTCGGCGGGGAGCGGCGCGACGAAGGTGATCGGCTCCTTGCTCGCCGGATGACGGACCGTCAGCGAGTGGGCGTGAAGACCCTGTCGATTGAGGAGCAGTCGGTCGCGATCGTCGGCGGAGTATTCCCTCCCCTCGACCATTTTGAGGAAAAACTCCTCGTCGAGGCCGTAGAGCTTGTCCCCGACGATCGGATAGCCGGCGTGGCGCGTGTGCACGCGGATCTGGTGGAATCGCCCGGTCAGCGGCTTCGCTCGGAGGAGTGCATGCCGCGGACCTCGCGAAACGACCTCGAACTCGGTCCGCGCCGAGAGCCCGTCCTCGACCACACCCATCGCCTTTCGGACGCGGGACTGCTCGTTCCGTCCGAGCGCCGCATCCACGGTGAAGCGATCCTCCGCCGGCACGCCGTGCACCAGCAGCAGGTACTCCTTCCGGACGCCCCGCTTCTCGAACTGAATCGCGAGCCGACTGGTCGACAGCCGGTCCTTCCCGAAGAGAACGATCCCACTCGTCTCGCGGTCGAGCCGATGCACGATCCGCACGCCCGGCTTGTCGAGCGACTCGCCTCGGGAGATCAGGAGATCGACCAGCAGCGTGTTTCGGAAGTACCGCCCACTCGGGTGCACCGGAAGATTGGCCGGCTTGTCGATGACGAGGAGCGTGTCGTCCTCCTGGAGGACCTTCCAGTCGAAGCAGACATCCGGCTCCGTCGTCTTGCGTGGGATGTACTCGATCTGGTCGCCGAACTTGATTCTCTGCGAGCCTCGGACGCTCCGGCCGTTGACTCGGATCCGCTCCTCTTCGATCATGCGGACCCACTGCGTGCGCGAGCGATACTTGAAGCGATGGCTCAGGTATCGGTCGAGGCGTTCGGAGACCTCGGGGTCCTGAATCGTGAGGACGCCGTGCCTGACCCACTTGGCGTGGGGGCGAGGTTCATTCGATGAGTCCATGCTTGATCTCGACGCGAGCGTTCGGTGAGCCAGGTC
>CAZZAH010000389.1:0-4548 GCA_964652115.1 uncultured bacterium
GCGCCGCTCGAGCCATCCGTAGAGCCCGACCGCGAGCGCGAGCAGGATCAGATGATCGATCTGCCCTCGCGTGAAGACATCGATGAAGAAGAGGCTCGTGAGCGCGGTGGCCCACTTGACCGTCGAACCCCTCCAGGGCTCGTCCGGAAGCGACGAGCGCGCGAGCGCGACCACGCCGATCACGCAACCGAGCGAGAAGAGGTAGAAGCAGAACGCGCCGACCGGAAGCGAGACCGCGGCCAGCGGCAACGCGAGCACCGCAAAGCTCGGCGGATACACATACGGCCAACCGCGGGCATTTCTGACCTCGTAGATCGGCTGATGGTGGAGCGCGGCGATCGCGGCCAGGCGATAGACGCTCATGTCGGTGCTCGATCGCGGGTCGAAGCCGGCGCGAAAGACCGCGTTGTGCGCGAGGCCCACGAGCAGGATCACGAGGCCGGCGATCCCCAGCTTCGAGCGAAGCGCTCGAGCAGCGCGCCGAGGAGGCGCCTTCTCCGTGACCAGGGTGTCGCTCACTCGCGCACCTTGTCGTGCAGCAGCGCTCGCAAGCGAGGAGAGACGGGAGCGAACGGCGTCTCGCGCGCGGCCCACATCGCGTCGATCGGCGTGCGTGAGCTCCAGGTCGATCCATCGGGTCGCGTCCGCCAACGCGGATGAAGCCAGTTGTACTGCTCCGCGTACTCGACGACGTAGGGCTCGAAGCTCGCGTTCACTCGGCGCGTGATCACGGCCGCGAGATCACCGGGCGCGACGCCGTCGAAGCGAGCGGGCTCGATCGGCTCGGTGATCACGAGCCGCGCCCGCCCCGGTGCTTCACGCAGCGAGAGGACCGGCACGATGGCGCAGCCGAGTCGTATCGCGAGGCGCGCGGGTCCCGCCGGGCATCGCGCGGGAAGGCCGAGGAAATCCGCCGTGATTCCATCGACCTTCGTGTTCAGGTCGGTCATCAAGACGAGGAGCTTGCCCGATCGGAGCGCGCGGACCATCGAGGCGGCGTCGCGCTTCTCGATCCAATCGACCCCGTAGCCGGCGCGCGCGCGCGCGAATTCCCCTTCAGACCATGGATTGTCGGCGGGGCGATACACCACCGCCAGCTGACGGCCGAGCTTTCGGCCGAGGCGAAGCGCCGGCTCCCAGCTTCCCAGATGCGCGCCCGCGATGATGCAGCCGCGTCCTCCCGCGGTCGCGGCGTCGATCGCGCTAAGGTCGACGGCCGAGAACTCCACCGCGTCGGCGCGAGCTCCCTCGAGGTAGCTCATGAAGTGCTGCTCGAAGGCGAGGATCGCGAGGCGATGGCGTTCACCGTCCGTCAGCTCGGGACCGAAGACGAGCGCGAGATTCCGGAGCGCCCAGCCCCACTCGTTGCGCAATAGGTAGCGTCCGAGTCGAGCCCATCCTCGCGCGCGACCGATCGCGGCCGAGGCATCGCCAAGCCTCACGCTCGAGAGGGCGGCACGAAGCGCCAGCCACTCGATTCGAAACCCAAGCACTCGGAGCGCGCTGCGCTTCATCGGCCGAAGAGCCTCGCCACGCGTTCGACCAGGAGAGGCCGCGCCAGGCGTTCGCGCTCCGCATCGGTCAGAAGCTCCGGCGCGAGTCGATGCTTCAAGCGCGCGATCGCGTTTCGATCGACGAGGCAGAGCTGCTCATGCAGCCAATTGCGGAAGAGCTCCCACCGCCGTCCGCGCGAGACCAGCGAGGCGAGATCAAGCACGTAAGGCCGCTGATCCGCGGTCACGAGGATGTTCCGGCGCGACTTCAGATCGCCGTGCGCCAACCCACGGGCATGAAGCCGCGCGACCAGCGCGTAGAGCCGCTCGAAGAAGAGGGGCGTCAGATCACCGCGCTCGAGCTCGGCCATCGGCCTGCCATCGATCCACTCGAGCAGAAGCGCGAAGGGGCCATCGCGTCGATAGAGCAAAGGCAGCCCCTCGATGCGGCGCGCGAGCTCGTAGGCGTGCGCCTCGCGCGCGATCAGCCATCGGCCGAGCGTGTTTCGTACGAACCAGCCTCGGCCTACGAAGTCCTTCCTCACCGCAGGCCGTCCGTCCAGCCACACATGCGAGATCTCAGGCGCGAGCCCACCGCCCGCGCGAAGTACGCGCGCGGATGAAGGCGCAGTGCCGGATTCGACGAGGGAGCTCACCGGGGCGGAGAATAGCGCGAGGCCGCTCGGGTGACCATCGGTCCGGCGCTCGGCGTCGAGAAGGGTCTAGACAAACGCGCCGCCCGCCCCCGATGCTCCCGCCGCACTCAACGACCATGCGCTTCACCGGCTCGCGCGGGGGATGAGGATGCCCGAAGCTCGCTCCATGGAAGAGGCCTCCTTGCGTGACGTCGCGAGGGCGACCGCAAGCACTGGCGAGCGCGGAGCCCACGCTATCGCGGCGTCTCGCGAAGCACGACCGTGGAGATCGAGCCCTACGGTTCGACTCTGGTTCGGCTCGCTCGCGATCAGCCTGGTCCTGCTTCAACTCTCCGCCTGGATCGGAAGCATGGCGATCAGCGCCGAGGGAAGCCGGCTTCTCGGTGATCCGTCGGTGCTGCCGAACCTCCTCCTCGGCTTGCCGCACTTCGGGCTCGCCGCGCTCTTCCTGCTCGCGTCCAAGCGGCTCGAGGCCACGCGCGCTCGACTATGGTTCGGCTTTCTTCTCGTGCTTGGAGTCGGTCTCGCGCAGCTCTTCGGACGGCTGGGCGGACATCACGATCGGATTGCGTTCTTCGCGCTCGCCGCTTACTTCTCGCACCACGAGCTGCGCGACCAAGCGCTCTTTGTGCAAACGCAGGACGGCGGCAACGAGTCCGCGGAGCGACGCGCCTTTGGACTCGTCCGCGCGCTCATCCTCGTCACGATCGTCGGCCTCGGTCTGCCCGCGATGCTCTACGCCACGGCCCTGCGGGGAGGATCGCCACTCACGAGAGCGCTGTTCCCCGACGCGTGGCCGATCGGCTTGCGTTTCGGCGCCTATCTTGTCCCCGCGATCCTCGCCGCGGCGTTCCTGGCGAGTCGCGTTCACGCGGTGATGCCGGGGGGTTGGACCGCGCTTTGGCGAAAGCACCGCGCGCTCGTCCTCTTGCACGGCGCCTATGTGACGGCGCTCCTCCTCCTGCCGGCGTGGACCGGCATCTTCGGCCTTCTTGTGCTCACACACTTCGTCGCGTGGTATCTCTTCTCGGCGCGCGGACTGAAGCGCCGGCGCACTCGGCCGAGTCGAGGGCTCGAGCGCCTACTCCCCTCAACGCCGGCGCGCTTTCACCTCGTTTACCTTGCGCTCGCGGCGTTGGTGCTGAGCGCCTACCTCCTCTCGCTCACCGGACGAAGCACGCCGCTCGGCGCGATCACGACTGCGGAAGGCTTTTACTGGCTCACCGTGGTGCACATCACACTGAGCTACATGCCTCGATGAGCGATGTGAGCGGGAAGATGGGAACGTTGGCGATCGAGCGCGAGCCTCGAGCGGCTCCGGCACTGCCGATTCGCGGAACCCGCACCGTCGACGCGTGGCGTGCGACCCTGCTCTGGAGCCTCGGCGCTGCTCTCGTCGCGGTGGCCTTTGCCCTGCTGGAGTACTTGATCCACGGTCGAGATGCATCGGTGCTCGCGCTTCGGCAGCCGCTGGTGGTGGCGATCAAGATCTTCGGCCTGCCGCATTACCTCTTCGCGGCCGCCTTTCTGATCAGCTCCACGCGCTTCCGAGCTCCCGCCACGCGAGCACGCTTCGCGGGGCTCACGCTGTTCGGGATCGCCCTCGCAGTCGGGTTCGCGCTCCTCGGCGGCGAGGCCCATCCGATCGTGCACGTCGCCTTCGCGGTCTTCTTCTCGTGGCACGTCTTCCGGGACGAGATCACGTTCTATATCGCCTATGGCGAGTGTCCGCCCTCGGTCCTGCATCGGCGCGCGCTCGCGAGCCTGCGGCAGATGTGCCTCGTCTTCCTCGCCGGTGTGACCACGCCGGCGTTTCTCTACGCCTTGACGACCCGCGGAAAGCTCGCGGCGGACACGCCACTGCTCGGGCTCTTCGCGCCGCCCGGATTGCCGCCTTGGGCGCTATTTCCGCTCTATCTCCTGCCGACGCTGGTGCTCGAGCTGTGGTTGGCGCGGCGTGTCGCACGGCGATACCCGGGCGGATGGCGCGCGCTCTTCCGCGAGCACCGGCCGATCCTTCAAATCTACGCCGGCTATACGCTCCTCATCGTTTCCTTGCCGGTCCTGTCGTTCGCGCTGCTCTTCTTCGTGCTCGTTCACTTCGTGGCGTGGTTTCGTTTCGGGCAGCGGGGGCTCGGCAGCACCGTCGGAAGAGTGGGCAATCCGCTTCGTTGGGCTCGCACCACGAAGGCCGGCTTTCGGACGATTTACCTCGGACTCTCCGCCTTGCTGCTCGCGCTCTGCTTCGTCTGGACCTATCTACTTCCGGAGAGCGTGTTCCTTCGCGCGCTGCTGTCGACCGCGACGTTCAAGTACCTCACCATCGTTCACGTCACCAGCAGCTGGGCGACCGACTAGGGTTCAGACCGCGAAGCTCGGCAGCAGCGACTCGGCGATGT
>CAZZAH010000390.1:0-4541 GCA_964652115.1 uncultured bacterium
GCCGCGCGACGCTTCCCTACCAGCTCATGGTGACGCAGATCATGACGCTCGTCCGGCAGATCTACCCGCATCTCGACCCGAACGCGGGCACGTTCGATCTCGCGAGCACGTTGGCCGGTGGGCTCAAGCTCTTGACCTTGAGCGCGACGGGACCGCTCTTCGACATCGCGGTGACCGCGCCGACCGCGAACGAAGCCGATGCGAAGACGATGGCGCTGCGGTTGACGCCGCTCCGCGATCCGATGCGCGGACTGCCTGATTTCGAGCTCGAGCTGCCGGTCCCGGGAAGGAGGTAACCGCCGAGAACACCGCGCGACGAAAAATCCATTGCGCTCGGCGCCTTCTGCCTTCGCTCGTGTTGACCGCCAAAGAAAGCGATGAACGTATGCAACACGTGCCGACGTCTGAAGAGAAGAGCTGGCTGGTCTCCCGGCTCGCAGAGTTGATCGCGAAGCAAGGAGCAGCCCAGTTCGTAAGCATGCCCTTGGTCGAACCGACTCCGGAATTCTTTCCGGACTTTTGGAGCTTTTCGCACCGCGGCTTGGACCGCTTGGTGCGAAGGCTCATGCAGTACGCGGGCCTGAGCGGGCTCGAGGTCGAGCTCGATACGTACGACGGACCGGAGTACTCGGACTCCACCGAGCATGAGCGCCGCATCCGATCCAGCGCCGCTCTGTTTTGGGGGATCGTCGACGGTCGTTGTCGTTTCGGCTTTAACACCTGCTCGCGATACAGATGACCGCACGGAATCTCGGTTGGGACGATCGTGGCCTGCTGCTCAAACATCTCGAGCCCAATCAGGAAGCATTCACGAAGTCCGCGTTGGAGGAAGTCCGCGAACACCGGACCGAAATTATGGGCACGCTTCACCTCGCGTGCGCTTCGAGATCTGCTCCGATCCGGAGTGCAGAGCGGTTCTAGGCGCGCAGGAGACCTGCCCGAATTGCGGCGGAATCATCGCGGGGACCATTCGCGATGTGGGGGAACGGCTCGAAGCCGCGGAAGAGTGGGAACGTCGAACGAAACGAGAGGAGCGCGCCCGGCGGAAAGCGCTCAAGGCAGAGGGTGCGACGTCCGAGCAGGCAGACCGGGCCAAGCTCTCGAACAGTAGCCCTTAGTTCGCGACTCCCGCGGCCGGTCGACTCCGCCATTCTTCAGCGCGGGCCGCGTGCGCAGGGTCCGGCTGCGAGCGATTCCAGTCCTCGTAGAACCGGTCGACGAAGCGGATCGCCCGCTGCGTTCGCGCCTCGCGCTGCGGTAATCGAGGGACGTTTGCCACGAGCAGGGTCTCGGCCTCCGACCAGCGATGTTGCGCCGCCAGGGCCATGCCTAGATAGACGCTGGCATCGACGGCCACACTCTCGCCCTCGCCCGCGTCCTCTCCCTTCGCCTTCCGGTCTTCGAGGATGGCGAGGGTCCCGCGCAGCAGTCGTTCGGCTTCGGGCGCGCGCCCGAGGCCGATCAGAACCTGGGCTCGCGTGTCCCTCAGCAAGAGCGTGTTGATGTCGCGCTCGCCCAGAGCGCGGGCTGCTTCGCCGGCGCCGGCGGTGGCGATGAGCTCCGCCTCGGCATAGCGGCCCTGGCTGACCAGGTTCGCGGCCAGGCAGTTCTCCGATTGCAAGGTGCGCGCGTGGCTTGGCCCGAGCGCACGCGTCCGCGCAGCCAGAGCCTGCCGGTGGTAGGCCTCGGCCTCGACGTCACGTCCGAGCTGATCGTTCAGCTCGCCCAGATTGTTCATGCTGTTGAGCGTATTCGGATGGTCAGCGCCGTAGAGCTCGACCTTGAGCTCGAGCACCCGCCGCATGAGCGGCTCGGCTTCCTCGAGGCGTCCGAGCAGCGCGAGGTCGTTCGCCAGATTGGTCATCGAGCTCACGGTAAGCAGGCCGCGTTCGCCGCGAAGCCGCTGCGTCGTCTCGAGGAGCTGCCGGTGAAGCGGCTCCGCCTTCTCGTAGCGCCCGGTCTCCTGATAGAGGTTGGCGAGGCTCAAGGCGGCTTCGAGCGCATCCTTGCTGTCGGCCCCGAGCACGCGCCGCTTGGTCTCCAGGCACTGCACGTACATCGGCTCCGCATCCTTGAACCGGCCCTGCTTCCGGTAGACGTTGGCGACGTTCTGCTTGAAGAGGAGAACGTTTGGATCGTCAGGACCTAGACGCTTCAGGCCGCGCTGGTACGCGTCGTGGATGAGCGTCTCGGCTTCGGCTAGGTGGTTCCAGCTCCACTCGAGGATACCGAGCCGGTTCATGGCGAGCAGCGTCTGGAGATCGTCGTCGCCCAACGTGGCGCGCCGGAGCTCTAAGGCGCGCTGGAGGTGCGGCTCCGCCGCCGGGTACTCGCCGAGCCTGTAGTAGGTCTCGCCGATGGTGCTGCGGACCGACGCCTCGACCAGCGGCTCGCGCGCGAAACGACCGCCGGGCTTCGCGTCCTCATCCAGACGCTCCGCTGCCGCGGCCAGCACCTCCCGCACCGTCACGTCCTTGCCTTGCCCCTTCCGGGCCGATGGAGCCGCCGCCGCGAGCACGTCGTCGTTCAGGAATTCGTTGACCGCCTCGGCGATCGCGGCCTGACGTCGCGCCTCCCCGGCCTCCGCGCGCGCCCGCAGGAGACCCCAAGACGTGCCGATCACGCCGGCCACCAGAGCCAGGGCAATCGCCGCGCTCGCGAGAAGCGCAGCGCGATGACGGCGGAACAGCTTTCGCGCGCGGTAACGACGGCTAGGCGGACCCGCGGCCACCGGCTCGTTTCGCAGATGCCGTTCGACGTCGGCGGCGAGGCCGTTGACCGTGGGATACCGGCGCGTCCTGTCCTTCTCCAGCGCGCGCATCGTGATCCAGTCGAGGTCTCCTCGCAGCTCGTGCACGAGCCGCCCAGCCTCCGACTGTCGATTCCGCGCGACGGTGGTCACATCGGAGTCCGGTCCGGCGAGCCGCGTGCTTGGCCGCGACGGCTCCCTGTCCCGGATTATCCGCTGGATCTCGGCGTAGCCGCCCTGTCTGAGCTCCTCGCTCGCGAACGGCAGCACACCGGTCAGGAGCTCGTAGAGGAGCACGCCGAGGGAGTAGACGTCGGTGCGTGTATCGACATCGAGGCCGCTCATCTCGGCCTGCTCCGGACTCATGTACTCGGGCGTGCCCACGAGAACGCCCAGCTCGGTGAAGAGCTTGCGCTCGCTGAGTTGCTGGGCAATCGCCTTGGCCACGCCGAAGTCGATGATCTTGGGTACGGCGCGATCGTCCCGGATGGTGATGAGGACGTTCGCCGGCTTGAGGTCGCGGTGGATGATCCCCTTCTGGTGCGCGTGCTGGACGCCTTCACAGACTCGGACGAAGAGCTCGAGGCGCTCACGCGTGCCGAGGCGATGCCGGTCGCAGTAGGTGGTGATCGGCTCGCCCTTCACATACTCCATTGCGAAGAACGGCAGGCCTTCGGGCGTCGTGCCGCCGTCGAAGACGGTCGCGATCGCGGGGTGGTCCATGATGGCCAGGGCCTGGCGCTCGGACTCGAAGCGGGCCACGATCTGGCTGGTGTCCAGCCCGGCTCGGATGACCTTGATGGCGACCAGGCGGCGCACGGGCTCGCTCTGCTCGGCGAGCCAAACCTCTCCCATGCCGCCGCCACCGATCGGGTGAACGAGCCGGTAGCGCTCGGCGATGGTCCCGCCTTCGCTCAGTGAGCTGCGCGCGTCCGACGGCGGCCGCGCGAGGGGCCTGGTCGGTACGGGATCCTCGTTCACATCGCTTCCTCTCGCCTCGCCGCCCAAGGGCTCGACCCTCGAGGGTCGAGCGGAGATTCTACCCTGGCATTCGGTCGTGGAATAGCTACCTCTCCCCCCAGGCAGGGCTCTCGACTACACTCGCGACGTTCAACATCCATCCCAACCGCAGAAAGAGGACATCATGACCGCTCTTCCGTGGAAGCTGCTCGCGATCGCCGACCTCGGCATGGCCGCGGAGGAGCCGCTGCCGCTCACAGCTGGCGACGGTTGGCCGGAGGGTTGGAGCGGGAAGGTCGAGCTGCCGCTTCCGAACGAGCGCGGCGCGGTCACGAGCAAGGTTCTGGCACTTTCCTTCGCCTCGCTCGAGGACTTCTCGTCGGCCAAGATCCGCGCCGCGCTCGAGGCGAGTGGAAGCGCCGCGCCGACTGCGATCCAGATCGACGCCGTGCTCCACCATCCGAGCTTCCAGCGAATCGAGTCGGCCTGGCGTGGGCTTCTCCTGCTCAGGAGCCATCTCCGCGCGCCGGTCCAACTCTTCGTGCTCGCGAGCCCGCGCGAGAAGTTGATCGAGCGCTTCGAGCGCGAGGTCTACCTCGAGCTGCCGGAACCGTGGAGCGCGATCGCCCTCGACTTCGATTGGAGTCACAAGGGGAAGGACCTCGAGGCGCTGAGCGCGCTGGCGCGAATGGCGAAGGTCCTGAAAGCCCCGCTCATCACCGGCGCGTCCCCGGCCCTCTTCGATCTTCGCTACTTCGCGCACCTGCCCGCGATCCCCAACCTGGTCGAGCGTCTGACCGACGCCCCGCATGCGCCCTGGCGCGCGTTCCAG
>CAZZAH010000391.1:0-4514 GCA_964652115.1 uncultured bacterium
CGCTAAATCGGTGGCGTCACCGAGATCGGTCAGGAGGAGATCGTACGAGCCGGTTCTGAGCGCCGCGTCGAGGGTGGCGGTCGTCTCGACCATCGCGATCGTATGGCCGGCTTCGCTCAACACCTCGCGCAGCTCCGGGTGAGCCACCGCCGTGGTGGGATCATGGGAGAAGATGAGGATGGAGGCGAGCTCATGGTCCGCCAGCTCTTCTCCAGGACCCGACCCGCGAGCCGCGACAAGGAAGCGATCGCCGCACGCCCGCGCGCCCGATATGTGCGCGAGAAGCCCGATGGCGATCAAAGCCGAGCGAACGATGCGAGAAAGGTTCATCGGATAGTTCCTCCGTTCGCGGCGAGCGCTGTTGTCGAAGCACGCCAGATCATTCGGCCTGCGCCGCCCCTCTGGGAACGGGGGGGATGCCGCAGTAAAGCAGGAAGTCGCGAACCGTCTTGTTGGGGACGCCATCGATAACCGCAGCAAGGGCCAGCGTGATCGTTCCAGGTCGAACCGGTAGGACCCAGGGCGAGCTGAAGGCCAGCCCCCGACCCGGCTTCGCGTCACTCACCGTGAGGGTCACCTCCGTACCGCTAAACGCAGGGTCCCCGAAGCTCAAATACCAGCCGCTGGAGTCGGTATCGGCTCGGGTCGACGGAAACATGATGTCGGGGCCAAGCGCCGGGTCGGGGGTTCCCAAGCTCGGCCCGAATATGTGATCGGCACGCACATAACCATCAGGGAAGAAGGGCGTGTCGGAATGAAACCTCACTCCGTCGACTTGCCAGAGAGTGCAATCGTTGCTCACGGCCTGGACGACCAATACCGATAGGATTCCGCTGGAGGCAGCGGACGACGTGGGTACGAAGAGATCGCCGTTCGCCCCGTCGCCGTTCGCGAGGTAGTTGTCCCACGACGCCACGCTCCCGTGCGTCGGGGCGTGAGATACGGGGCACGCGTGAACGGGCCAGTCATCGATGTCTTGGTCGGCCCTCTGGATGGGGAGGTCAACGTTGATCACCGGAAACCAGACGTGCTGCTGAGGGTCGAAATCTTCCGCTACAAGCAGGAGATCCGAGCCTTTAGGGATCCTGAGTGCATAGGCGCCATCAGTCCCCGTCGCCACCTCGTCGGCGTAGTCAGTATCCAGGAGTCGCACCCTCACGCCCGGCGCACGCTGCCGGGTGTCGACGTTCGTAACGTGACCCGAGATTCTGACCAACTCCGGTTCGGTCGGATGCTTCTCGCCGCATGATAGACATCCCAGCGCCAGTGCAATCAGCACTGCCGCGCGAGGAACGTGACCTCGATGCATGACTCCTCCTTCGCGCTCGAAGACATCGGTCTGCTGGTCAGAAGGAGAATGTGCCGAATGCACGGGACACACCACTCTTGATGCGGAGCGGTTTACCGGCATCTGCTGCTCGTACGGATGGGGAGGCGGAACGTGTCCCGGTCTCCCCGTCGCCGATTCTCTTCACCGGGTTACGCGACTCGCCGAGCGCGTGACCCGTTCCGAACCAGCGAGGGAGAGCCGAATTGGTGTGGTCAACCGGATCTCGCCCTCAATTGAGTGGCGCCACAATAGTCGCGAGCCGATCGATCGTCAAGATCAACTTCAAACCGTTGTGCTGCTCAGCGCCGCTTGCGGCACCTAGCGCCGTCGTGCTACCGGTCACATGCTGGCCTCAATCGAGCGAAGGAGTCTGCATGGTCGTGACCGTCTGCCTCGGCGCCGATCGCCTTTTTTCGGTTGTACTGGGAGACAGCCCCATTCGGATCGGTCGGAGCCGGAGCTGCGACGTAATCCTGCCCCTGCCGGAAGTTTCGCGCCTCCATGCCGTCCTCATCCGCGAGCCGAACGGCGCGCGAATCGAGGACCGCAGTCGGAACGGGATCACAGTCAATGGACGCCTAGTCTCCTCCACGATCGTGCATCCCGGTGACACGATTGGGCTGCTCAGCTACACCATCCGCTTCGACGCCGACCGCCCGGAAGTGCTCGACGACACCGAGGCGATGACGAGTCCTACCTTTCGTCACAGCGGGAATCCCGGTGTTGGATTTTGCGAGATGCTCGGCAGGTCCGAGGCGATGCTCCGGATTTATGAGCAGATTCGCCAGCTCGCCGCGACCAGGCTCACGGTACTGATCCTCGGGGAAACCGGTACCGGAAAGGAGCTCGTTGCACGCGCGCTCCACTCCCTCGGGCCGAGGCAGAATCAACCTTGGGTGCCGGTGAACTGCGCAGCGATCTCGGCCGCTCTGATCGAGAGCGAACTATTCGGTCACGAGAGGGGGGCCTTCACCGGAGCGGTGACCCGCAAGCTGGGCGCGTTCGAGGTAGCCGACGGGGGTACATTGTTCCTCGACGAGGTTGGGGAAATGCCGCTCGATCTGCAGCCCAAACTGCTTCGCACACTCGACCAGGGCGAGGTGACCCGCGTGGGCGCGAGCCGCGCGATCAAGGTCGATGCTCGAGTCATCTCGGCCACGAATCGCGACCTCACGGAGGAGCAGCGCCACGGTCGCTTCCGTGAGGATCTCTATCATCGTCTCTGTGTCGTTCCGATCGTCCTTCCGCCGCTGCGCTTTCGCGGGCAGGACATTCTGCAACTCGCCCGTCACTTTGCCGACGAGCAGCGAATCGTGCCACCGCTGGAATTCACCGAGCAAGCCATGCATTTGATGTTGGACTATGGGTGGCCAGGCAATGTTCGAGAGCTGAGCAACGTCATGCGGCGCTTGGCGGCGGGCCGACCTCGCGATTTGATCGACGCGAGTACGCTCCAGGATGCGCTGGACGCCGCGCGGAATCCGCTGGCGCCGCTCACACCGTCTCCGGTGGTGGTGCCTTCATCCTCAGCTCCACCGGAGGCGAATCCCACTCTCCGCGACGCGGAACGGCTCGCTATTCTCCGCGCGCTCGAGGACTCGGACGGTAACAAACTCGCGGCCGCGAAGCGGCTCGGCATCTCTCGCTCCACGCTCTACGAGAAGCTGCATCGTCTCTCCGGTTCAGAGGACTGACCGTCCTGTAACGTTCCTTCGCCTGCGAACCGTTCTGCCACCGCCCTGCTCACGCCAACCGTCCGAGTTCCGGACACCAAGCTGTCCGGGCTCCTCGTCCGCTGTCCGACTCTCGGACACAAACGCGGCGCTTCACGTCGAAGTTGTACATCGTTGGTGGTCATTACCGTCGGCACGACGCTTGAAGCTCGATACTCAGCACGATGGCTGGCGCACTCACGGGACCAGGCGCGGTGTCGTCGACGCAGATCTCAGGGATGCTGAGGGCGATCTCTCCGGTGTGGTCGGGGAGCGCAAGCGCCGACGCTCCGCTGGGACGTCCGGCGGTGCCGGCCTGGTCTCGGGGAAACGATGCAGGTGGCGATCTGAGGAGGTGGGTGATGAAGGCAAGCGTTCGCAGGATGTTCTTAGTCGTGATCTCGTTCGCGGCCATCCTCAATCCTCGGTCGGCGTTCGCCGACTGCGCAACCGCGACAGTGGATCTGAATCAGCTCATGGAGTTCGCGATGGACTACGACGGAACACCCGACATCTGGCCATCGGGCCGGGCCGTCATCTCGCCGCGGCACGAACACAAGTCGTCGCCTTCTGTCGTCCTCGAGATACAGGGCGCGGATCCCCACCCGGGAGGGTTCGTCACGGCCCGCCTTCGCGTGCTACGAGGGAACGCACTGCAAGGGATCCACGCCCGGGTCTCATGGGATCGAAATTCCTTGTTGCTGGAAGGCTCGCAACCCGGCGGTGTGCTGCGCTCCGCGGGTGGAGCATTCGCGTTCGGAGTCACGGAGGGGAAGGATTTCGTCGAGATCGATGCGGCTGTCTTGGGAGCGGGGCGGAGCCTGGAGGGTTCGGGCGAACTCGCCGTCCTCTCATTCCGTGCGCGGTCGTTTGTCGCAAGGCCTCGGCTGGTCGAAGTCGATCTCCGCGACAGCGCGAATAGAAGCGTCGCCTCAGACGGCGGTCCCACTACGGCACAGGGAGCTGCCGCTTCGATCCATACCCGTGGGTCAATGATCGAGTCGCAGCGGGTGGAGTTTTATCCCAACGGCGAGGCTGGAGCTCCCAGCCTGGTTTTGCCGATTGATCGACCCGGCCCATTGACAGTGCAGCTCTGGGACCGTGAGTGCCGGGTGCTCCACACCCTCTGCCAACTACCCGTCTCACCGACGGAATCGACCCTCCCGCCCCAGCCTGCGCCCGGCACAAAAGTCGAGTAGCCCGCGTTTGCCTCTGCAGTCTCGCATCGGACGGCCCGGCCGCTATCGCGCCAACCGCCTTCCCTCGATTCGAAGGTACTTCGAGTTTGGCGCGTGGGCCCAGCGGACCTGCGCGATCGACGTCGCTAGCCGTTTGATCGTCGACCCGACAACCTATCGATCTCGTTAAAGCCCACACCTTGGACGCCGCCTCCCCGGAACCCGCCGGCAGCGGACTCAGCTCACGTCGTAGCGGATCGCGAGCTGCTTCACGATCGCGCGGGCGCGTCGGAG
>CAZZAH010000392.1:0-4513 GCA_964652115.1 uncultured bacterium
TGCGAACGCAGCACCGCCATCCCGCGCATCTGTCCGGTCGAGCAGTAGTCGCCGAGCGGCCCATTCATCGAGCCCTCGATGTGATGGAGCACGCCGCTCTTCAGGTGCTCGATGATCGGCGCGTGACACGGAAACGACGCGCTCGGAAACCAGCGCACGTCCTTCACCCCGAGCTCCGCCACCGCTTGGAAGAGCGGCACGGCCACGAGGTCACCGTTTCGGAAGTGATGGTGGGTCGAGATGGTCATGCCGTCGCGAAGGCCGCACTCCTTGAGCGCGAGCTTGAGCTTCGCCACCACCTGGTCGCGGCCGAGATGCTTGCCGATCTCCTTGTCGCCGTTCGTCGGATAGTCGGCGGACGAGTCGATCGGCGGCGCGGCCTTCTCGCCGCTTGGGCGATGCTTGCCCGCGCCTTCGAACGCCACCTGCTTCACACCGTTGATCTCCATCGGGACCAGCCGCCCAACCGCGTTCTTCACCAGCTTCGCGTCAGCCACGCGCCACCTCCTCGCCCGTGGCCGTGATCGCCGCGGCTAGCCGGACGGTTCGCAGCGCCCGCTTCACCACCGGCGGATCGATCATCTTGCTGCCGAGCGACACCACGCCGTCGCCGCGAGCCTCCGCCGCCTCGTACGCCTCGACGATCCGCCTCGCCTTCTCGAGCTCCTCCGTCGACGGCGCGAAACCGCGATGGATCACCTCGATCTGCCGCGGATGGATGCAGCCCTTGCCCTCGAAGCCGAGCGCCTTCGCCTCGTGCACCGACGCGAGCAGCGCGTCCATGTCGGCGACGTCAGAGAAGACCGAGTCGATCGGTGCGACGCCCGCTGCGCGCGCCGCGTTCACCACCGCCGAGCGCGCGTAGAAGGACTCGCGGCCCTCGTTCGTTCGCTGCGTGCCGAGGTCCGCGGTGTAGTCCTCGAGCCCGATGGTCAACCCGACCACCTCAGGCGCGGCCGATCCGATCTCGTACGCGCGCTCGATGCCGAGCGCCGTCTCCACGATCGGCATGAGGAAGACCTCGCCCGGTTGCAGCGCTCCGGTCGGAAGCACGCTCGCCTCGTCGCCCGCGAGAAGCCCGCGCTGGATCTCACGCACGCGCTCGGCGATGGCGCGCACCTCGTCGCCGCTCTCGCACTTCGGGATGAGGATCAGGTGGACGTTTTGCGGCACCACCGCATCGAGATCGAGGAGCCCGAGCGCGCCCTGGTTGATGCGCACCATCCGCTCCGAGCGACCGAAGTCGAGCACGCGAAGCGCGTTTCGCACCAAGATGCGCGCCGCGTCCTTCTCGTGCGGCGCGACCGAATCTTCGAGGTCGAGGATAACGGCGTCGGCGTGATAGAGCCCGGCGCTGAGCATGAACTTCGGTTCGTTGCCCGGGAGGTAGAGGCGCGAGCGGCGAAAGCGTTCGCGACGAGAGGCGGGCGCGGCGCCGGAAAGAGCCTTGGGCAACGCGGGCGCCATCGCGGCGGACTTTGCGCTCAGCTCGCCGGCGGCATGCGCGCGCGCGACCGCGGCCTCGATCCGCGCAAGCATCACGAAGGGCAACGCACCCTGGTCCTCGATCTGAAGCTGCCCGTGCGAAACGCCGAGCGACTCGAGCGCCGAGAGCGCATCGCGGCGAATCACGTCGCCGTACATCGCCTCGACCTTGCTCGTGATCTGGAAAGTCAGGCCACCCGAGGTTGCGGGCGTGAACTTGACCCAGCAGTCGGAGCGAACCGTATCGCCGCGCCGTCCCGCCTCGAACGAGCTCATGGCTTCTCCCCTTCCGTCACGCGCACGCGGCGCGTGAGCTCGATGCGATTGCCGGCCGGGTCGCGCGTGAAGAAGCGCTCGACGCCCGCGATCGCGCGCGATGCGCTCGTCTCGAACCCGGCGGCCGCGAGTCGCTCACGCAAGGCGGCGAGGTCTCGCACCTCGTAGGCGACGTGACGCCGTGAACGCGCGTTGTCCGCTGCGTCCTCGATCGACACGTGCAGCTCCGCAGTGCCGACGCGGTACCACGCGCCGTCACCCCCCGCGCCTTCAGGACGCGGCAGCGACTCCAAGCCGAGCGTCTCGCCGTAGAAGCTCCGCAGGGCGTCGAGCTGCGTCGCGAGGCAGGTGACGTTGACGTGCGCCAACGCCTCGATCTGGCGCTCTTCACTCAGAGCGCACCTCGATCCTCGCCGCTAGAGCGCGGCGAGGACGGCATCGGTCATCTGCTGCGTGGTGGCCGCGCCCATCGCGATCGACTTAGCACCTCCCGCCAGCCGCGCCATGTCGTAGGTCTTGACCTTCCCTTCAGCCACGACCTTCGCGACCGCGTTCCGGATGCGCTTCGCCTTGTCGTGCTCGCCGATGTGATCGAGCATCATCACGGCCGAGAGGATCATCGCGATCGGGTTCACGATCGAAGGATTCAAGGTCTCGTACTTGGGCGCGGAGCCGTGCGTCGGCTCGAAGACCGCGACCTCCTTGCCGATGTTGGCCGAGCAGGCGAAGCCGAGGCCGCCGACGAGCCCAGCGAAGCCGTCCGACACGATGTCGCCGAACATGTTTCCCGCCACGATCACGCCGTAGTCCTCGGGATTCTTGGTCAGCCACATCATCTGAGCGTCGATGTTGGTCGACCAGAGCGCGATGCCGTCGAACTCCTTCGCGATCTTCTGCGCTTCCTTCTCCATCATCCCGGAGGTCTCGCGGACGACGTTCGGCTTCTCGCAGATCGTGACCGACTTGTGGCCGTGCTTCTTCGCATACTCGAACGCCGCGCGGACGATGCGCTGGCAAGCGCCGCGGGTGAAGATGCGGGTCGAGATGGCGAGGTCTTCGCCCGGTGTCGCCGCGAACATCTTGAAGTTCTTGTGCGTTTCGAAGGCCTTCCGCACCTCGGCCGGCGGATTCGTCCACTCGATGCCGACGTAGAGGCACTCGGTGTTCTGGCGGAAGATCACCGCGTCGACCTTCGGCTCCTCGAAGGCACCGGCATTGTCCTTCGACCGGCGAATGAAGTTGAGCGGGTTGCCCGGGAAGCTCTGGCAAGGCCGCACGCAGATGTCGAGGTCGAACATCTGCCGCATGCGCACGATCGGCGACTGATAGACGAGCCCCTTGCCCTGAAGCGCGGGCGAGAGCTCGGCGTCGGCATCCCACTTCGGCTTGGAGGTGATGGCGCCGAAGAGCCCGAGTTTGTGCTCGCGCAGGAGAGCGATGGTGCGGTCGGGAAGCGCGTTCCCTTCGCTGCACCAGAAGTCCCATCCGATGTCGCCGTGAACGTAGCTCGCCTCGAAGCCGACCGCGTCGAGGACGCGAACCGCTTCGGGCGTGACCGTCTTGCCGATGCCGTCACCGGGCATCGTTACGACCGTGCGCTTGGCCATGAAGCACCTCCAGAGCGATGAATCGCTGCGTGAGTCCGCGTGAGTTGGGATTGCCCGGTAGGGGCGTAGACGAGAGACCTCAACTGCTTCGCGCGCGCATTCTGTCCCTTGGCGCGAGCCTCGGTCCAATGAAAAGGCGGAAGGGTTCACATCGCGACCGCGGCCGTACCGAGCGGGACAGGGCCGCCAGACTGTGGCTCCGTGGCAACGAAGTGCCTCTCCCGACCTGCCCGAGGGCGAAGTCTGCAAGCCAAAGCCGGATAGCGCGTTGCCCGCCGGACCTCGCCCATCGGTTCGGCCCGCGAACCTTGGCACGCAGCGTGTGGGTAGAAGCTCGTTCGCAGAGGCCGATCCGTTCGCCCACCAAGGAGGAAGCCATGAAGACCCGTCATCTGATCATCGCAGCCGCCGTCGCGCTGCTCGGGGTCCTCTCTATCGAAACCCCGGCCCGCGCGTCGTGGGGGGTCACCGTCAATCATCGTTCGACCTCTGGCACCGACGTGCGAGTGAGCGTGAGTGATGGCTGCGTGGTCGCTCAGCCGGTCGCCACGTGCAGCACCTATCGAACCGAGTGGGTGCCCGGTCACTGGAAGCGAGTCCATCACCGGAGCGTCTGGGTCCCTCGTCACTGCGTCCAGCGCGAGGTGCGTCGCGACTGGAGCTGCGAGCGCGGCGGACGCCACGTCGAACGTCAGGTGGAGCGCCGCGTCGAACGGCACCAGCAGAAGAACAAGCACGGCGCGAAGCGCGGACATCGCTAGAAGCACATCGCGAAGGTAAGCAAGAAGGGGTCGGGCTCATCACCCGGCCCCTTCTTTTCGTTTCATGCCGCGTGACTCAGCGTTCGCGGCTCAACGTCCCGAGAGAAGCCGCGCGAAGTCTTCCTCCCCCATCGGCGGGACGCGCACCACGGCCGTGTTCTCGATCACGTGATTCGCTTGCCGCATGCCGACGAGCGGCGCGTGCACACCGGGAGTCGAGCGCGCGAACTGGATCGCTCGCTGTGCGCCGGTCGTGAGCCCCGGCATCGCGTGCGCGAAGCTCGCGGGGAGATGCGGCAGGATCTGCGTCTGCATCAAAGGCACGCTCGTCACCACCATCATCCCGAGCGCCATCGCCGCGTCGAAGAAGCTCACCCGCTGGCC
>CAZZAH010000393.1:0-2777 GCA_964652115.1 uncultured bacterium
CTGGCTCTGTCTCTCCGCCTCGGTCGGGGCCATCGATCTAGAGCCCCGCGAGCTGTTCCATTGCGGCAGAGCGTCAACGGGCGCGGCCGCGCCTTCCTCGCTCCAACGAATGCCGCGGGGTCATGGTTCCGGCCAGCGGCCATTCTCTTCCTCGCTCTTCTCTGTGCAGCCATGCTCCCCTTTCTCTCCTTCGCGCAGAGCGGTGGCACGGGGGTCATCACCGGCAAGGTGACCGACATCGATGGCAAGCCGCTACCCTACGCCAACGTCGTTCTCGTCGGCACGAGCTGGGGCGCGATGAGCGGCGAGGACGGTAGCTACACCATCGGCAAGCTGCCGCCCGGCACCTATACCGTCACCTGCATGCTCCTCGGATACGAGAGCTCGACCATGGAAGCGGTCGCCGTCTCCTCCGGCTCGCCGCAGACGGTCAACTTCAAGGTGAAGGAAAAGAACGTCGGAACGCTGCCTCAGGTCGAGATCTCCGCCGCGAAGGAGGTCATTCAGAAGAAGAAGACCGACACTTCCCACACCATCAGCAGCAAGGATCTCGAAAGCCTCCCGGTCGACGAGATCAGCGAAGCGATCGGCCTCAAGGCCGGAGTCATCGCGAAGGGGGAGGAGATTCACTTCCGCGGCGGCCGGTCGGGCGAGGTCCAGTACCAGGTCGACGGCGTCGCGGTGCGCGACCCGCTGGTCGGCGGCGGCGTGAGCCTCGCGGCCCTGGCGGTGGAGAACACCGAGACCATCCTTGGAGGCCTCGACGCCCAGTACGGTAACGCGCAGTCGGGGGTCATCAACTTCAAGACCAAGGAAGGCGGCGAGGAGTTCGAAGGGGAGATCTACTATCAGACCGACGACTACGGTCAACCCGACAATACCTTCGACAATCTGGACCGCGTCTTCCTGGGCTTCGGCGGCCCCTCGCCGATCAAGAACCTCACCTACTATCTTTCCGCCGAGGGCACCTACCAGGACGACTTCCCGAATACGCCCGAGCGGCGGAACCGGACCAAGCTCCTGAACTTCATCTCGATCGGCGACCGGAAGTCGAACTCGGTGCGCGTCCAGTCCAAGCTGGCATACAAGCCGGGCCCGAACTACAAGCTCACCGCCGAGCTGATCGACAATCGGAGCCGGCGGGATCAGTACTACCACGAGTGGAGTCGGGTCGGGTACGTCGAGACCTTCCGCGATACGACCCAGCAGGGCGAGGTCGTCGTGCGCCGCGGCCGTTGGTCGCCGACCCAGATCGACGACACCTACGAGTATTACAACGCGGCCGAGCACACGCCGAACTTCATCGATCAAACCAACGTGTTCAAGCTCACCTGGAGCCACACGATCGACGCCAACACCTATTACACCGCCAAGCTGTCGCGGAACAGCTTCTTTGCCGACCGGCGCGTGCAAGGGAAGGAGCCGTGGGAGTACGACGGCGTCCGCGAGCGCGATTTCTGGTTCAACTATCATGACGCCGTCTCGAGCGACTTCTTCGTGGTCGCGGGCGACTATCCCACCCTCTCGACCCGTGAAACCAAGACCTATTCGAGCAAGGTCGACTTCACCAAGCGGTGGCGGAAGCACACCGTGCAGTCGGGTGTCGAGGTCAACTATAACGACATGCGCTTCTTCCAGGTCGACCGGCCTTACCAGACCAACGGCAATGGGGAGATCGGCGCCAGTCGTACGCGGTACCACTACTTCAATCCCGAGGGCGCGTACTACCTGCAGGATCGGTGGGAGCACGAAGGAATGGTGCTCAACATCGGACTGCGTTATGACGCCTTCAGTGTCGGCGATCAGCTCTCGATCAGCGAGGTTCGCCAGAGGGTGAAACAGCAGATCAGCCCGCGCGTCGGTATCGCCTACCCGATCTCCGACCGCGACGTGTTCTCCTTCCACTACGGTCGCTTCTATCAGATTCCCGATCGTCGCTATCTCTTCGACGACCGAAACGTTTTCGACGGCCGTGCGCGCGGCAATCCGAACCTGACGAACGAGACCACGGTGTCGTACCAGGCCGGTATCCAGCATCTCTTCAATGAGCTGATCTATGGTCAGTTCAGCGTCTACTACAAGGACATCTTCGGCCTGATCACGACCGAGGATCGTCCGGCCTTCGGTAGCGTGGGTAACCTCACGTCGTACGTGAACAAGGACTACGCGTCGGCGCGCGGCTTCGAGGCGACGCTGACCCGGAAATTCCAGAACAACTTCGCCGGCGAGCTCAACTACGGCTTCGGTGTCGCTACCGGTGTCGCCTCCGATCCGAACGCCCTGACCGAGCAGACCTTCGCTTATCTGCCGATCTCCGAGCAGCCGCTCAACTGGGACGTGCGCCATACTTTCCGCGTTCAGGCCAACCTGGCGGAGCCGGGCATCTGGGGCGCGTCGTTCATCTGGCAGTATGAAAGCGGATTCCCGTACACGCCGTACGGACGGAACACGCGCGAGCTCCAGCCGGAGAACATCAACTCGCGGCGCTTGCCGAGCACGACGTCGCTCGATGTGCAGGCGGAGAAGTACTACAAACTCTGGGGTCAGCGCTTCAAGCTCTTCATGCAGAGCCGGAACGTGCTCGACGCGAAGAACCTGACCGAGCTCGAGCCGGGGAACTGGCCGCTGCCCCCGGGTCGCGACGACAACGACTACGCCATCTACTACACCGAGACCGGCCGCGGCGGCGGTGCCTACGTCGGCGAGGACACGAACGGGGACGGAATCGGCGATTGGGTGCCCTTGAAGGATCCGCGGGTCTTTGGTGATCCGCGCTC
>CAZZAH010000393.1:2877-4512 GCA_964652115.1 uncultured bacterium
CGGCGTACGCGGGCCCGAATCGCGCGGACCAAGAACTCGAATTTCAACGAATGGGCTCGCCGGGCCTGGGCCGCGGCGCGCTCGTGCCTCTCGGGTCGAGACCCGACGGGATGGCAGGGAGGAACGCGTGAACACGAACCGAATCAGCGGCGCGGGGCGGCGGGAAACGCTGATCGTGGCCGGCGTGCTGACCGGGTTGCTCGGCGGGATGTTGGTCGGGGTGGACGAGTCGCGCGCGACCGCGCCGACGTACAACCCCTATCGCACCGTCGACGGCAAGAAGTACGGCCGGGCCGGCATCTTTACCACCCGCGCGCCGAACATCTTCTATCACAACGTCGGGCTGCTCGAGCTCTTCGTCTGCAACATCGGACGAGTCGGCAACGGACAGCTCGGCCTTGACTCCTTCTCGGCCGGTTGGCGCGGAGGCGAGTATCTCTACATCGGCGCGATGTGGATCGGCGCCATCGCCAGCGACAACCTGTCCTACTGCACGACCGGCGGCTACGACTTCGAGCTCTTGCCGTCGCTCGATCCGATCGACACGATGTATCCGGCCTATGAAGGGATCCCGGGCGGCAACCGTCCCGGCTTCTCCGCCACGCCGGACGACGACGGGGACGGCGAGGTCGACGAGGAGTTTCACAACGGCAAGGACGATGACGACGACGGCCGTATCGACGAGGACTACTCGGCCATCTCGCAGCAGATGTACAGCTGCGAGTACTGGGACTACGGCGAGGAGGCGCGGAACTTCAACCCGGAGCATCGGCCGTTGAACCTTCGCGTTCGCCAGAACAGCTACGCCTGGTCGACCGAGGGATCGAACGAGTTCGTCGGGTTCGACTTCGAGATCATCAACGACGGCTTCGAGGTGCTCCGCCAGGTGTACCTCGGCTTCTTCGTCGACTCGGACGCCGGCCCCAAGGACCACGACGACTACTTCACGGACGACGGTGGATACTACGTGTCGCTCGACACGACCTTCACCGACCCGGCGATTACCTACACCTGCCAGGTCGATACCAACGGTGACGGCACCGGGGACGAGATCAAGGCCTGCGGCGATCAGAGCCTGCACCTCGACATCATGGCGATGTTCGATCGACCGGACGACGGCGAGCGCGCCAACGGCGGAGACGTCGACGGCGTCTTCGGCGGGATGTTCCTCGGTCACACGACCGATCCCTTCGGCGAGCGCGCCCCGACGCGGGTGGAGATGCACACCGCACGCTTCTTCAGCGGCAGCAACCCCTATCCGCTCGGCGATCCCCGCAATGATTCGGAGCGCTATGACCTCCTCCAGTCGGGCGACCGTTCCGGTCGAGAGACCACCTCGCCCGACGACTATCGCTACGTCTTCTCCGCTGGACCGTTCCGCGAGCTCAATCCGGGCGAGCACCTCTTCATGCAGTCCGCCTTCGTGGTCGGCAAGTTCCGGAGCGGGATGATCTCGAACGCCATCAAGGCGCAGATCATCTACAACGGCGCCTGGAAGGACGTGGACAACAATCCGGAAACCGGAAAGTTTGGGAAGGAAACCTGCCTGCACGTGAACGAGCAAGGCGAGACGCTCTTCTGGCGGAACCCCTGCGATTCGCTCAGCCCGGAAACGGTGACGATCAAGGACATCCC
>CAZZAH010000394.1:0-4509 GCA_964652115.1 uncultured bacterium
GGCGAGCCCGACACTCTCGGCCGCCATATCGACCATCTCCTTGAGCAGAATCGGATCTGCGCCTCCGACCCGCTCTGCGCCGAGCATCTGCCGCCTCAGGATGGCCTGACGGTGCACGGCGCGGCGTGCCACGCGTGTCTGTTTGCGCCAGAGACGTCGTGCGAGCGAGGAAATCGATTCTTGGATCGCTCGCTCGTCGTTGAGACGTTCCGCACCGGCGTCACGCCGTTCTTCCACCCGACCGGAGGCGACGCCGAGCGATGACACCGGAGATCGTCCAGCTCATCGTCGAGGCTTCACGTCGCTTGCCTACAGCGACGCTTCGCGGAGTCATTGGCACTTTGAGAACTCTCCAGGTCACCGACCTGCGTTTGCGACATGACGCCATCGCTGTCTCTGCGGGAGATGCGACGAGCCGTGATACTCTTGCTCGGCTTCTTCGAGCATGGTTGCAGGCGGCAGGCGATCCATCGCGGCTCGCGGATCTGCTCGAAGTGGCCCTTTCAGCCAGCGAGGCCGAGCGCGTGTCCCAGCAGGTGAGCCTGGTATGGACTGGGCCCCAACTCACCGGACGTACGCTGCGCCGCACCGAACAAGGACTCTTGGAGGTGATTCAGACCGCTCGCAACGAGCTGTGGATCGTCACGTTCGCGGCCTATCGAGTAGGCTCGATAGTCCAGGCGCTGCACGCCGCATTGGAACGGGGCGTGCGAGTGTGGTTGGTAGCCGAGTCAGCCGACGCCTCCGACGGGAAGTTGACTTTCGACGCCGCGTCGGCACTGGGACGCGAGGTTCTAGATCGCGCAACCGTTCTGACTTGGCCACGGGACCGGCGACCAGTCGACGGAGCGGGCAGAACCGGCAGCCTTCACGCCAAGTGTGCCACAGCTGATGATCGGATAGCGTTCGTGTCCAGCGCGAATCTGACCGAGTACGCGATGCACCTGAACATCGAACTCGGGGTCCTGATCGAAGATGGACCATTGCCGGCGGCGCTTGGACATCACTTTCGTGGATTGCTCCAAACCGGACAGTGGCGTCAGGGAGAAGCGCTCCCATGAGTTGGTCGAGAGTCCAACCTGGTTCGCCAAGGAGGCCGTGTCATGGCGGCTGAACCGGGCGGCATCGCCTCCAAACTCGGAACGATCTACGAGCGGCGATACGCCGTAGAGCTGTTGCTTCGGGTGATTGGCGGGAGGCTCACACGCCTCCGGTGGGAACCTGCGTCCGGCGACGAAGGCGGTGCAGATATCGAGGTTGAGCACGTCGGCGGTGCAATCGAACACATCCAACTGAAACGGCAGAAAGGGTCCGACGCCGAGTGGAGCGTGGCCGCACTTGACCGCGAAGGAGTGCTCTCGGCGGCTGCCCGCGTGACTACTGCGTCCTCGACGGACCGCTTCACCTTCGTGTCATCGGACCCCGTGCCACACATCAAGGACATCTGTGATCAGCTGATGCGTAGTTCGGATCCACCTGCCGAGTTCATCACGCTTCGGGTCAATGCTCAGAAAGAACGGAGAGCCTGCTTCGACGAACTCCTCCGGCGCTGGCGTCTTGCCGTCGGCAACGCGGGCGATGAAGCGACCGCGATCGCTCGACTCCGAGCGATACGATGTGTGCAGCTTGATCGCGGCGAGGAAGGTGCGGAGCGTCTGCTCAATGCGGTTCAGTTCACCTTGACCGGGACCCCGGAGGATGTCGTCGCGATACTGTGTCTCTTCCTTGAGGGCCACCTCGGGAAGGACGTGAGTGCTCAGGAGCTGCTCGATCACCTGACGACGCGCGGACTTCGTCCCCGGGATCTTGCCAGAGACCCGTCACTGCCGTCAGCGTTGCTCGAACTGAGGGAGGAGTTTCGGAGCTCCCTGCGCGACCGTCTGGTCGCGGGGACATGGATGAGCCGCCCCGAGGTCGGCAAGATTCTTGAGCACATCGCTGGTGTCGATGCGCCCCGCGTTATTCTGGTTCACGGCAAACCAGGGGCTGGCAAGAGCGGAGTCCTTTTGGGGGTGGTCGATGGGATCGTCGAGCGTGGTATCCCGCTCCTGCCACTGTCGCTCAGCACACGACCGCCAGAGGGCAGCGTGCATCAGTACGGCGAGGCGCTCGGCCTGCACGCTACGCCTCCGGCGGCGCTGCGGGCGTCTGCTGGTCAGGGCCGCACCGTTCTGCTGGTCGACCAACTCGACGCGCTTCGACTGACCACGAGCGGTGCGGCCGCGACCTGGCGGACGTGCGCCCAGATGCTCCGTGCAGCTATGCATGACCCGGACATGGTCCTGGTGGTCGCGTGCAGGACGTTCGACCTTGAGAACGATGCAAACATCCGCCAGTGGAAGGAATCGATCGAAAAGACCTCTCCCGGCAGTGTGGTGTCGATTGACGTCAGTGATCTCAAGCCTGCGGACATCGAGCCCATTCTGCGGGCTGTTGGCGTGGAGTACGGATCGCTACCGCCAAGACTTCAGAAGCTGCTGGTGCACCCGAACACACTGGACGCCTGGCACCGCCTCGCGGCCCGCGGATCGACACGCCGCGACTTCGCAACACAGACGCAACTCCTCGCGGCGCTGTTCGACGCGCTACGCGCGGAGGCCGTGAGAACCCATCTTGTGCCCGACGGGGATGTTCACCAGGTGCTTGTGACCGCGAGGGAGACTATGGAACGCACGGGCAGGCTTGCCGCGCCTGCGAGCATCTTCGATGGGCATAGTGCGGCGCTACGAGCTTGCTGCGCGGTCGGGCTGCTCGTGCGCAGTGGCGGCACCGTCAGCTTTCCCCACCAGAGTTACTTTGATCACCTTGTGGCCAAGACCGCGCTGACGGCTTCGGGGTATTCTCCGCAGGACGTTGTGCGCTGGATCAAGCTCGACCAGTCCTTGGAGCGCCGCGACCAGCTTCGGCAGCTTCTCTTTACGCTCCGCGACGAGGATCCCACGACGGCGACCCAAGTCGCGGGAGCGGTTCTACGTGACCCAGACGTGCGTTTTCACCTCAAGCAGCTTGTGTGCGGCGTGCTCCGTGAGGCGGAACCGATCACGTCCGATGACGTTGCCCTAGTAGCGGCCCTAGCGATTGATGACCACTGGGCCGACCATGTGATCGGTCGCATCATCTGGCGATCGCCATCGTGGTTCGACGCGTTCCAGTCGCACGGCGTATGGGAGCGGTTGTTGAGGGAGTCGACGGGCGAGCGACGAGGTCAGTGGCTTCGAACCATCCTGATGGTTATGGAGCAGCGGCCCGCCGAAGTCGACCAGCTTCTCAAGCCGGTTCTCGCGGAGGCGGATGGAACAGAGCTGGTCGGGAGGGCCCTGTGGCACGACCCTTCGGAGGATTCTCCTGCGGTGGCAGCACTTCGGGACGGTCAGATCAGGGCCGGCCGATGGGGTGTGCAAGACTTCATACTCGATAAGGTGGCCCAGAGCGATCCGGAACGGGCGGTGCGGCTTGTCGAAAGCGCCGTGCGCGGCCATTTGCGCCGCAGGCTCACGGTTATCAGGTCGGGCAGCGACGAACGAATCGAAGGCCTCCGCGAAGGAGCATACGAGAAAGAAGTCGCGAGGGCGGTCACGGCGCAGGCCGCAAAGAGCTACCCCGCGTTCTCTCGACTCCTGCGACTCGCTGAGCGGTTGAAAGGGTGTGCGCAACCAAAGGCCGCCAGCCTCGACGACCTCGACACCCGCTATTTCCGCGTGTCGTCCTTCTTCTCCGGCATCACGGAGATCCTGATCACGCTTACCTCGCATGCCGTTGCCGGCCTCGCGGAGGCGGGCCCTGGGAAGCTACAGCGGGTGCTCGACTCCAAGCATCTCCCGACCTCATCCTCGCTCACGATTGCTGTGGCCAGCGGGCTCGCCCGTGCTTCGGACATCGCATCGGACGCCGCCCTCGCGTGGCTAGTCGCAAATCCGGAGCGTCTCTCGCTCCGTGAGTCCTATCAGCGGGACGAGTACGGACTGGCGGCCGACGTGATCCGACGCCACACGCGAACCTGCAGTGAATCTGCACTGCGGCTGTTCGAGTCGTATCTTCTCAAGCTGTATCCCGAGAGTGAAAAGGAGCACTACCGGTACATGCTGGAACACCACCTCTCCAAGGGTCATTGGGGATTTACAGAAGGCGGACGATATCACGCGCACGTGAACCCGATCGGCCGTGCACAACACATGCTCCTGGGAGCGATCCCTCAGGACCGCAGGTCGCCCGCGGTGCGTGATCGCCTGCGCGAATGGGATGCAAAGTTCGGGGGACCCGCGGTCGAGCGACCTGGAGTTCAGTCGAGGGGTGGATGGGTCGGCTCCCCGATCCCGCAGGACCGCATCAACCGCTTGACTGACCGGCAATGGCTGGACATCGTCTCTCGCCGGTGGACATCGCGACGATGGAAGCAGCTCGGCCCGGAGCGGGTAGCCGAATCTTCGCCCGAGCACTTCGCCAATGATCTTGGGCAGGCCGCGAAGGCCGCGCCGCGACGATTTGTACAACTGGCGCTGCGGTTCCCGC
>CAZZAH010000395.1:0-4492 GCA_964652115.1 uncultured bacterium
AGGTGATGCTGTCGTCGCCGAAGTAACAGCCCTGCGTCGGATGCTCCACCAGCCGCAGCATCGCAGGCTGAGGCGCGTAGTAGTTGTATCCTCCGAAGAAGTAGATGACGTTGAGCGGGTCGGTGCGCGGCGTGTTCCAGGTGAGCGCCGTGCCGGTGCCGCTGTCGGGCCAGTGGCTGTCGCTCAGCTCGAAGTCGCCGCAGCTGGCCGTGACGATCACACCGACGCCTTGATCATAGTCGAGCCCGAAGGTAATTCCACGCATGCGCGGGCTGCTGCCGGTCGGAAACGCGGCCAGCACCGAGAAGACGGTGGTGTTGCTTCCGGAGAAGGTAGTGCGCGCGTTCTCGCAGACATCGAGGTTGATGCAAGGATCGGTCGGTACGCACTGCGGGAAGGTTCCCTCCCAGCACGGTGAGCCTTGCACCGGGGGAGCGACATGAACGATCAAGGTCCCACCGTGGTTGACCCCCGCCTGAACCGAAGCCGCGGACAAGGAGAGAAGGAGAGCGATAGGTAGAGCTCGTGCCATGGCATACCTCGGAGGTTGTGGTTGCTCGGAGGCGGGGGGATCTCCGTCGGCGCGAGTAATTCTACGCCCGCGTCATAGGCGCGACAATCGGCCGAAGCTCACTCCAGCGTGACGCGGGTGCCGCAGACGTGGTCCTGGAAGATGCGGTGTCGATCGACCGCCGACCAAACGATCGCGACGAGGCAGAGGATCCCGCCGAGCGCGAGCCAGCCCGACGCAAAGAGACCATCGCTGCTCCCCAGTCCCTTGCCGCCGTTTGCTCGCACAACGCCAAGCCACCAGATGACCGCGAAGGGTGTCGAGCCGATCAGCCAACGCAGCGCGGCCCGATTCTGGGAGATCGCGCGCCCGCGACGATCGACGATCGCTTGCCCGAGAAGCCGAATGGCGGCGCCTCCGCGGAAGACCATCGCGAGCGGAAGGCCGAGGATCGCCAGCACACAACAGAGGAATCCCATCATCGCCAGACCGTGCTGCAAGGGGGTAAGCAGCTCGACCCGCGACGAAAGCGGCGACCTTCGACGGGCGATCGATTCATATGCTTGCGTCACGATCGGCAACGAATCCGCCGGGACGGCGCGGTGACGCCGCAAGATACTCTCGAGCTGGGCTCGATCCGATCGATCATCAGCGCTCACTCGTAGCCCCAACACGGTCGTGTCGGCCGAGGCGACGCGAAGCGGACCCGCGAGGTAGAGCTCGATCATGCGTAGATCATTGGCCACCTCCTTGCTCGGGGTCGCGGCTTCGAGTTTTTGGTGCAGGACGAGCGCGCGATCTACCGCCATCAGATCCGGATACCTTCGCTCCGCCTCCCATTCGGCGAACGTAAACACCGCGCCGAAGACGATGGGAAAGCAGAGCCCGATGCCCACCTGCGCGACACGAAGCGCACGCGAAGGAGCAACCGGCCGGCCACTCACCGCGCGGAGAGCGTCCTCCATCTCCTGTGTGCTGGCGAAGAGGCCATCATGCAAACGCTCGAGCAACCGGCTCGCGTGCAGCGGAAGCACCTCGCGCGATTCGCCGCGCGAGGTCATGCCCATCGCTTGCCGAGCCAACTCCGAGAGGGAGCGCGCGAACGATGAAACGCTCGTGTCCACAACCTGAGCCGTCTCGGCCGGCGCTCCGGGCGGAACGAAGTCGAGGAGCAGGAGCCGTCCTTTCCGCGTGACCCAAAGGCGATTGAAGTCAATCGAGGTGCGCAAGGATGGGTCGTCCACCACGCGGTTCGCCGATTGCGCGAGATCGAGGAGCCAGAGCCGCACCTCTTTCCATCCACGCGGCGAGGAGGTGGCGCGCAGAAACGGCTCGCCCGGCTCGAGCTCGTAGGCATCCCAAGCTGCTTCGGCGCCACGGCTACCGTGGACCCATCGCGGACGTGCGACATCGTCGAGGTCGCGCCGCGACAGCGAGAGGTGTGGTGCCTGCGTCGCGCTGGGCACGATCCAAACACGCCGGCGCAAGGCCGGATCGAAGCCTTCAATCACATCGGTGGCGCCCGGAGTCAGCGGTTCGACGATCAGGTAGGGACCCAGCTTGCTCTGGCCTTCGAACGAGCGCTCCGATTCCGCGGTCAAAATCACGCGGCCGTCGTGCTCCGGTTGCCTCGCTTGCACGACGCGCGTCCCGGACCAGAGATCGTGCCACGCGTTGAAGCCGTTCGCCGCGCGTGCACGCGAAAAGAGTGCGAGAAGCCAAAGCATGGGGACGATGGTCTGCGACACATCCAACACCGGGTTCTCGCCCGGCTTCACGATTCCGCTGCTGCGGGTGAGCACGATCAACACGAGCACTGCGAGAAGGTCGCCTCCCACGAATACGAGGTTTCGGAGGAGCATCGAGAGCACGCGGCTTGCTTCGCTCGAAGCGGTGACGACGCGGAGGCCCAAGAGCGCCTTTCCCGGAGTACGCCCCCATGTCGCCTCGAAGAGCGCGCCGTAGGCGTAGCTGATGAAGAACCCCTGGACCGATTGGCCGACGTACCAACCGGGGGACACCGGCAAGCTCAGCGTTCGCTCCGACGCGAGCAGGAAGACCAGCGAGATGATCGCTCCATCGATCAGACCGGCGGCGACTCGCGGCCAGAGGGTCGGCGGCGCGATCGGCGCAATCGCGACCTCGCTCAGAGCTTCCTCGAGCTCCGCGTAGGTCGCATAGCGCTTGGCCGGATCCTTCTCCAGGCAACGAAGGATGATCCGATCGAGCCCGCGTGGGATCTCCGGTCGGATGCTGCGCGTGGATTCCGGTCGCGCGGTGAGCACATCGGCGAGGAGCTTCGCGCCCCGGCCCGCGGCGAAGGGTGGCCGTCCCGTCGCGAGGTAGTAGAGCGTCGCGCCGAGCGAGTAGAGGTCGGAGCGAAGATCGAGCTTCTCGCCGCGCACCTGCTCCGGCGAGGCGAAGGCAGGCGTGCCGAGAAAATCTCCGCTCATCGTGAGGTCGCCTTCGACCTGGGGGTTGCTCGGCAGGGAAAGCCCGTAGTCGCCGATCTTCACCCTGCTGTCGCTCTCGAGGAAGCAGTTCGCCGGCTTGATGTCGCGATGAAGGACGCCGGCCTCGGAAGCCGCCGCCAATCCTTGCGCGAGCTGAATTCCAAAGCGCGCGACCTGCGTCGAGGTGAGCAGGCCCGTGCTCTCGACCATGTCGCGCAGGGTCCCGCGTCGCGCGAGCTCCATCGCGATCACCGGGCAGCCGTCGATCTCCTCCGTGCCGTAGACGTAGAGGCTGTGAGGATGGCGAACCGCGGCGGCGAGGCGTCCTTCGCGCAGGAAGCGACGACGCTCGGTGTCGGAACGAAGGAGCTCGGCGCTCAAGAGCTTGAGCGCGACGCGATGACCAGTCTCGAGCTGCTCCGCTTCGTAGACCTCGCCCATGCCGCCGCGGCCGAGGAGTCGTTCGATGCGATACGGCCCGAAGATCTCTCCGCCGCGGAAGCTTGCCCCGGCTCTAGCTCCGCGAATGCGTGCGGCATCTTGATCGGGTGCCGCGCGCAGGTCGGTGGTCGTGTCGTCGGCCCTCGGTTCGCGCGGCGGCGGATCTTCCGGATGGTCGGTGGGCATCGTCCTCCTCGCGTGCTAGCGACGCGCGGACGACTCTCGCACCACCTCGAGCGCGGAGCAATGGGCGTTTCGCGACCGGACCTCCGTTGGCCCGCGCCAGAGGGCGTGGTGCCGCACTGAAAGACGTGCTCTCACACGATCGGCTGATGGCGAAGCGCGCGCCTCGTGAGCACGAGCCCAGCCGTCGCCAGGCAGAACCCGACCAACACGAGCCAGAGCGGCAGGAGGATCGTGGCCGTGCTGTCGTCGCCGGTCAGCCCAGGCATCATCGTCGCGGGGAGAGCGCTCAGGAGAACGTAGATGCTGTTGTTCAAAGTGTGGCCCAGCACGCCGGGGATAAGAGAACGCGTGCGGTAGTACAGCCAACCGAAGTACGAGCCGAGCGCCATCGCGGTGATCGCCTGCCATGGATTGAAGTGTTCGGCGGCGAAGACGATCGATGAGTAGAGAATCGCGCGCGCCGGCGAGTAGCGACGAAGGAATCCGCGCAACAACACGCCGCGGCAGAACACCTCCTCGAAAAAGCCGGGCAAGACGGCGACGAGGAACAGCCGTCCCCAGATCGACGGCGTCGTCTTGAGGGTTTCGTTCATCAAATCGTTCAGCCAAGCCGGGACCGGAAGCACCATCGAGAACAGGGTCACCGCCTCCGAGATCAGGATGATCCCGCCGAGAATCGTGATCACCACCGCGAGCAACAGTGCGGGCGCGACGGGGCGGAGTGGAACGAACTCGCGCCAGGACAGACGCGAATACCACGCGGCGATGGCGACGCCGATCACCGCGGCGACATCTCCATGAAGGAGCAGGAGCGAGTCGACCATCCCCTTGCTGACGTGGGGGCGCGCGAAGCCGACCACGACAGCCAGGACGATCCCCCCCAGGAACAACGATCCGAGTG
>CAZZAH010000396.1:0-4491 GCA_964652115.1 uncultured bacterium
TGGCGCTCGGGCGGTACCCCTTCCTGCGCGAGCGCCTTCGAGATCGCCCGGAGGATGGTGTCGCGGTCGAGGCGGCGTTGGCGCGAGTCGGCCTGGCGCCGTTGGCCGACCGGCCCATCGCCACCTTGAGCGGCGGCGAGTGGCAGCGCGCATTGGTCGCCCGTGCGTTGACCCAGGAGCCGGTCGCGCTTCTCCTCGACGAGCCGGTCGCGAACCTCGACCTTCGGTACCAACGCGGGATCTACGAGCTCCTTCGCTCGATCAGCACGGAACGGGGCGTCGCGGTTCTCGTGGCCGACCATCACCTCGATCTCCTCGCGCACTTCTGTGATCGACTCCTCATGATCGACGCGGGGCACATCGTGGCGCAGGGGACGCCGAGCGAGGTGCTCACCGAGGAGCGGCTGGCGTCCGTCTTTCAGACCGCGGTTCGGGTGGAGGAGGTCGAAGGCCGGCCGCGCGTTTTCTGGCGGTTCGACTCGAAGGCAGGGAGGAGCGAATGATCGGTTCGACGTGGATCGCGCGGGCGGCGCTCGCGTTCATGCTTTGCCTCGCCGGCGCGCTCGACGCGCAGGCCGCGCAGACGCCCGCGCCGCGGAGGAACGGCCACCCCGCGATGATCGACGCGCTTGGCAACACGCTCCCCGCGGGCCCCTATCCGCGCCGCATCATCTCCCTCTCGCCGAACCTGACCGAGATGCTCTTCGCCCTCGGCGTCGAGCCGTCGCGCATCGTCGGCCGCACGCGCTTCTGTGACTATCCGCCCGAGGCGCTCGCGTGTCCCGACATGGGCGGCATCCTCGATCCGTCGATCGAACGCATCCAGGACGCGCGGCCCGATCTGATCCTGGTGGCGCGCGGCAATCCGGTCGAGGTGCAGGAGCAGCTGCAGGCGCTCAACCTCGATCTCTTCGCCTGCGAGGATCGGAACGACCTCGAGGGCATCGCGCGTTTGCTCCAGAGCATCGATGTGCTGGTCGGCCCGGATCATCGCGAGAAGGCCGACTCGCTGCTGCAACGCTTCGCGAACGAGACGAGCGCCTATCGAGTGTGGACCGCGGCGATCCCGCTCGAGGAGCGGCCGCGCGTCTACTTCGCCGATCCGGACAACCCGGGCTTCACCGCCGGGCCCGGCTCGCACATCGACGATCTGCTCGGCCACGCGGGCGCGCGCAATGTCGTGACCGAGAGCGTCGCCTGGCCCAAGTACTCGACCGAGGCGCTGCTCTTGGCGCAGCCTGAGTTTCTGCTCATCGCCTTGCCGCCCGATCGCACGCGGGATGCGGTGCTCAAGCAGATGCGCAACGACGCGGCGTGGAACGCACTCTCCGCGGTGCAGCGCGGCTCCATCTGTTGGGTCGATGCGGGGACGCTGCTTCGCCCCGGCCCGCGCCTGCTCGATGCTTTGGAGCAGATCGCCGCCTGCGTGCAGCCGAATCGAGAGCTCCCGCGCGTGGCGATGGCGCCGGCTTCTCCGGGAAAGCCGTGATCCGAGGCCAAGGGCCGCGGCTCGTGCTCCTGCTGGTGCTGCTCTTCGTGGCGGCGCTCGCGTCGCTCATGATCGGCGCGGTGTCGGTGCCGCCCGGCAAGGTTCTCTCCGCCATCGCGGGACAAGGCGACGACGCCACCGCGCTCCTCATCCGTAACGTGCGGCTTCCTCGCGTGCTGCTTGCGGCGCTCGTCGGCGCGGCGCTCGCGATCTCGGGCGTGCTGCTCCAGGCGTTCTTCCAGAATCCGATGGCGGGGCCTTACACCGTCGGCGTGAGCGCGGGGGCGAGCATGCTCGCGGTGCTCGCGATCGTCACCGGCTTCCGCTTTTCACTCGGGCCGCTCGACACGGTGGCGCTCGCGGCCTTCGTCGGCGGGCTCGGTGCGGTGGCGCTCGTCTACACGATCGCGCGGCGGCTGCACTCGGTCCGGAGCGAGGCGCTGCTTCTGGTCGGGATCGCGGTCGGCGCGGTCTTGAGCGCTTTGACCTCGCTCTTCCTCGTGATGAGCAAGGACAAGGCGCCGACCGCGCTCTTCTGGATGATGGGGAGCCTCTCGTCAGCGCGATGGTCGGGCGTGCAGCTCGTCTCGCTCTCGCTCCTCTTCTCCTGCGTGCTCGTGGCGCGGATGTCGCGCGACTTGAACCTGCTCCTCTGGGGCGATGAGGTGGCGGCGAGCCTCGGGAGCCCGGTCGCGTCCGTGCGTCGATGGGTGCTGGTGCACTCGTCGCTGCTCGCGGCCGCGTCGGTCGCGGTCTCGGGCGCCATCGCCTACGTCGGGTTGATGGTGCCGCACCTCGCGCGCGGCTATCTCCGCACGTCGGACCATCGCACCGTGCTGGTCGCGTCGGTGCTGATGGGCGCGATCCTCGTGCTCATCGCCGATCTGATCGCGCGGACGATCGTGGCGCCGATCGAGCTGCCGGTCGGCGCGATCACCTCGATCTTCGGCGCGCCGTTCCTGATCTACCTGGTGATGCGGCGAGGCCGCGGCTAGCCCGTCGCGATCAGGACGAAGCGCTCGTTCCGAAGCGCACGGATGGTGCGCGCCATCTCCGCGTGTGCGAGCACCACGTCGGGCTGCGCTTGGAGCGCTTCGCGATATTTGAGCTGAAAGGGCGCGTCGTCGCCGCCCGGCGCGAGCAGGAGCCGCTCCGCCTCGGAAATGATCTCCTCCGCCTTGCCCTGCGCCGGCTGATCAAGCATCTCGTCTAGGCGAACGATCATATCGGTGAAGGGGCGCAGCCAGGCGAACGCAGGGTCATCCTTGACCAGTCGAAACATCTCGAGGTGGCCCTCGACGCGACCATGAGTCCGCTCGTACTCGTAACGCGCCGCATCGAGCAGCACGCGATGAAGGGTCAAGAGGGCGCTTCGGAAAAGCCCGAGGCGCCGCTCGTCGCCCGCCTCGAAGCGAAGTTCGTTTCCTGGCCGAGAACGCATTTGGCGATTGTAGGCCGATCGGTTCAACTTGGCGAGTGCGGCGAGCGCGCCGCGCAAACCCGGCGGCTGGCCCCGGCCAGCGGAAAGAGAGGACCGAATGGCAGTAAAGGCAATCCCCGACGGCTACACCGCGCTCACCCCATACCTCATCGTCGATGGCGCCGCGAAGGCGATCGAGTTCTATCGACAAGCCTTCGGTGGCATCGAGCTCATGCGCATGGCGGCTCCCGGCGATCGCATCGGCCACGCGGAGATGAAGCTCAACGGCGCGAACATCATGTTGGCCGACGAATACCCGGAAATGGGTCACCGCGGTCCGAAGTCGATCGGCGGCTCGCCGGTCAACCTGATGCTCTACGTCGATGCGGTCGACGAGGTCTTCGCCCGCGCGATCGAGCTCGGCGCCAAGGAGACGAGGGCGGTAGCCGATCAGTTCTACGGAGACCGCAATGGGATCCTCGAGGATCCGTTCGGACATACGTGGACCATCGCGACGCATGTCGAGGACGTTCCGGAAGACGAAATGGCGCGTCGAGTCGAGGAAGTGATGAAGAAGGAGAAGGCAAGCTCGTGAACGAACACGCTTCGTGGCCGGCGGCGTTGACGTCGGCCGGCATCGTGTCGGTCGAGGGAGTGGTGGAGCTCGAGTGGTTCGGCGCACGCGGTTGCGATCCGGCCCGGCCCGATCTCGTGCTCGAGGTGCCGCATGGGGCGACGCGCACCTCCGACTACGAGCGGGTGCGTGCGCTTCTCTCGCCCAACCTGCCGGCGGATCTGATCGACTTCTTCTACGTCAACACCGATGTCGGATCGACGGAGTACGGGCGGGCGGTGGCGCGCGCCATCGCCTCGCCCGAGGAATCGACTCTCGCGCTCCTCTCGTCGACCGATCGAGCGCGCGTGGTCGATCTTCCGCCCCGCGGCGTGCTGCTGGCGCGATGCCTCGTGCCGCGCACCTTCATCGACTGCAATCGCCAGGTCGAGCCGAGCGCCGAGCCGGGGGAGATGACCGCCGCGATCAACGACTACATCCGCGATCCGCGCGACATCGTGACGCTGCGTGACCTCCATCGTCGCTATCACGAGGTGGTCGCGCTCGCGTACGAGCACGGCTGCGGTCACGGCGGCCTTGGCTTCATGCCGCACACCTATGCGCCGAAGTCGGTCTCGGTCGACTCGTTCGACGGCGGCATCGGGCGTGCGCTGCGCGAGGCCTACGAGCCCGAGCGCTACGCCACCTGGGAGACGCGGCCGGAGATCGACCTCATCACGGAAGCGCCGCCCGACACACTGCTCGCCCCGCCCACGCTCGTGGCCGCGTTGCGCGCGCAGCTCACGCGCGCCGACCTCGAGGTCAAGGAGAACGCGAGCTATCGCCTGCATCCGGCGACGATGGGTCACGCGTATTCCGCGCGCTATCCGGGCCAGATCCTCTGTGTCGAGGTGAGGCGCGATCTCCTGGCCGAGCCCTTCACGCCGTTCGACGAGATGACCATCGCGGAGCCCAAGGTCGCGCGCGTGGCCGCTCCGATCGCGGCGGCCCTTCTCGAAACGATGCTCG
>CAZZAH010000397.1:0-4489 GCA_964652115.1 uncultured bacterium
ACTAGTGCGTCTGCTTCGGCGTGTTCGGATCGGCGTTCCACTCGGTCCAGGAACCGTCGTAGTGGGAGACGTCGTAACCCATGAGGCGGAAGCAGAAGTACCCCTGCGAGGAGCGATAGCCGACGTAGCAGTGGGTGATGATCTTCTTGTCGTGGGTCACGCCCTTCGCCTGCAGCATCGCCTCGATCTCGACCGAGGTCTTCATCGTGAGGTCGGTGTTGAGGTAGTCCCCGACCAGAACGTTGACCGCGTTCGGAATGCTCGATGCGATGTAATCGACGGTGTTGCGCGAGTCGACGATCACGTACTGCGGGTTGTTGTACTCCTCGAGCACCTGCGCCTTCGTGGTGAGGATCGCCGGCCTGACCGTCGGCGTGAAGGTGGTGGCGGGAGCCGTATTCGGCGTGGTCGAGGTCGCGCGGCCGTCCGCGGACCACTTGCTGAACCCGCCGTCCAGGACCCGGACGTCCGTCGCGCCGACGTACTCGAGCATCCAGAACATGCGGCCGACCAGCGGATCGATGTCGGATCCAATGAGCACGATCGAGGTGTTGGCGGCGAGGCCTAGGCTGCCGAGCACGTTCGCGATCTCTTGCGGCGGCTTGAGGTCGGTCTTGTCGATGCCGTCACCGCCGATATCGAAGGTGCCGCCGCCGAAGGAGATCGGCACGCTGATCGCGCCGGGCACGTGACCCGTCGCGTAGTTCTCCGCCGATCGCGTGTCGACGATCACCTGATTGGTCTCCTGCAGACGCGCCGCGAGATCCGACCCCGAGATCAGCAAGCGTGAGTTCGCGTAGGGATCGGTCACCTTCGGCTTCGTGGTGGAATCGCTGCATCCGACGGCCCCGACCAGCGCGAGCGTCGCGCCGAGTAGGACGAGTGAATTAGCCAGGGACTTCATGGTTGCTCCTCTTGTCTTTGGTTCCTCGTTCGGTCGCACGTCCTCGCGGTCGTGCCTCTTCGCTCACGGACAGTCCGTTCAGTTCACCCTCTTCCACTCTTCCATGCCGCCTTCGTAATTGCGGGCGGGCGGCAGCCCCGAAAGTTCATGCACCAACCAGCAGTACGCGGAGCGCACGCCGCCGGCGCAGTAGTAGACGACGGGACGTTCGAGGTTGACGTCGTGCTCGCGCAGCAGCGTCTTGAGCGCGTCGGCCCCGATCGGCCTTCGATCCTCGCCGCGATGGAATTCGTCCCAGGGGATGTGGACCGCGCCCGGGATCGCGCCGAGCAGCCACTCCTCGTTCGATCGCGTGTCGATCAGGGAGTAGTCAGCGCCGCTCGCGCGCAGGTCGCTCAGCGCGATGTCGATCGAGGGACGGAGCTGCGTGGTGTAGGTGGCGGCGATTGACGCCCGCTCCGTCTTCTCGATCGGGTAGCCGGCCGCCAGCCACGCGTCGATGCCGCCGGCCAGGAGTCGCACCGGACCTTCATGCCCGAGCCACTCGAGGGTCCAGCAGGTCCAGCCTTCGCCGCCCCAGCTCTTGTCCGCGTCGCCGTAGACCACGACACCCGAGTTCGTGCTCAGGCCCATCGCGCCGAGCGCGCGCGCAAGTTGCTCGGGCGGCCAAGTTCGGTACGGCACGCCGCGCTCGTCGTTCCTGGTATGGTCCTCCCACGAAAAGGAGTGAGCGCCGGGGATGTGCCCTTCGCGATAGGCGGCGGGCGGTCGCGCGTCGAGGATCTCCCAAGCAGCGGGCGAGCCTTCCAGTGTCGACACGGCGATGATCCCAAGATCCAATCGTTCGGCCGCGGGATCGTCCTTCGCGGACGCGACGCGGGCCAAGAGGGGAGCGATGCACAGCAGGAACGCCAACGCGCTCTTCATCCATCGCGGCATTCCACTCCTCATCACGCTCTCCTACCTCGCTCTCTCGATGACGCGGGACCTGCGGTTGACGCAACTGCTCTGGCCGGTCGTCGGAATCGTGGTCGCGCTGCTCGGCGTCGCTCTCGCGAGTGAGCGCGGGGTCGAGCCGCGATGGTCGCCGCGCGTGGTGCTCGTGCTCGCGCTCTGCCTTCGACTCCTCTTCCTATTCAGACCACCCGAGCTTTCAGACGACATCTATCGCTACCTCTGGGATGGGGCGTCGACCCTCGACGGGCGGAACCCCTACGCTCTCGCCCCCGCCGATATCTCGCCGAGTGACCCCGAGCTGCTTCGACTGCGCGCGTTGGTCAACCATCCCGACCTCGTCACCATCTATCCGCCGGCCGCGCAGCTCCTCTTTGTCGTGGGTCGCGCGCTTTCGGGCGGAGCTCTCGGAATGAAGGCCCTGCTGGTCGTGCTCGACCTCGCGAGCTGCCTTCTCATGCTTCGCCTGCTCAGGCGCGCGGAGCTCCCGGCTTGGCGCCTCGCGCTCTATGCGTGGCATCCGCTACCGATCCTCGAGATCGCCGCGTCGGGCCACATCGACGGCGCCGGCGTGTTCACGCTCCTCTCCGCCTTCGCGCTCCTCGCGACGGCGAGCCCACGCGCGCGGGCGGTGATCGCGTCGGGCGCGGCCTTCGCCGCCGCGGTGATGACCAAGCTCTTTCCGCTCGCCTTGATGCCCTGCTTGCTGGCCTTGGCGGCGCGTCGGGATCGAGCGAAGGTGGCGCTCTTCGCTGCCGCCGCGCTGGTGATCACGGCGCTGCTCACGCTCCCGTTCTTGCCCGAGATCGGAAACGGCGTTCGCACCCTCTCGACCTATGCGCATCGATGGGAGTTCGCGGGCTTCGCCTTCCGGAATCTGCGGCGTTTGCTCGGCGAGGGCGCGGCCGCGCGCCAGCTCCTGGCCGCACTCTTCGTGCTGATCGCGGCGCGGCAGTATCGACCGCTCCTTCGCGCGCACGAGGATCTCGCGCCGGCGATGCGCGCCGTTCTTCGCGCCGCCTACGGTGTGTCGGTCGCCTTCCTGTGTCTGACGCCGACCTTGCACGCGTGGTACGGCCTGTATCTCGGCGCGTTGCTCCCCTTCGCCGCGGGGCCGGCCGGGCTCGCGCTCAGCGGCTCGCTCTTCTTGGGCTATCAGGTCCTGCGTCGCTATGCGATCGATGGGCAGTGGGTGGAGTCGGATGCGGTCTCGACCGCGATCGTGCTCGTGCCCGCGATCACGATTATCGTCGCGCGCGTCATCAGGGCGCGTCGCGCGCGCGAGGGCGATGCGACTCACTGAGCGCCCCAGAGCCTGCCGGTGCAGGCGAGCGCGAGGGTAAAGGTCGAGCCTGCGGTGGTGGTCCTCCCGTAGAGCGCGGTGGCGAACCCAGCCTCGAGCGCGTAGTGCGGGCCGAAGTGGCGGCCGAGCGTGAGATCGAGAGCGCCGACGTCGGAGCTGCCGCGAAGCGTCGGGTTCAAGTTCGAATCGTAGATGACCTCGGTGCGCTCTCCGCGAGTGCCGTCGAGCTTCGAGCGCACGTAGCAGCCCGCGCCGACGTCGCTGCCGAGCTCGACCAAGTAGCGGAGCTCGTTCGCCGGTTCGCCGTCCCGCAATCGATAGCCGAGCTCGAGCCCGCAATACCCGGGAATCACGGGCCAGAGTGAACGGCCGTAGGCGAGATGCGCGTCGAGCTCTCGCTGCCCGTTCCCCAGCGGAAGCACGTCATGCGCGTCGTAGGCCCCGGGGACCTTGGTCAGCACCTGAACCGAGGTCACGCCGGCCTTGCCTTCGAGCAGCCTGCATCGAAGCGCGAGCTCGATGTCGCCGATGCCGCGCGCTTCGATCACGCGCGCGAGGTTCTCGGTGCGAAGGAACTTCACCGAGCCCGAAGCGACGGCGGTGAATCGATCCGTGAGCCCAAGCTCGAAGTAGTCAGCGACGTTCAGGTCGCGGAACTCGGCGTCGAGGAGGAGGTCGTGCCGCTCTCCATCGCCGTCGAACTCGCGGTCGGCGAAGTAGCGATTGACCGAGGTGCGGTTGTAGAACTTCCCTGCGGGCTCAGTCCAGCCGCCGGCGACCGCCTCGCCAGAGGGGAAGGCGAAGGCCAGGAGGACGAACGCCCAGGCCGCGACCCGGGCGTTCCGCCAGCGGTCCCCACGCATCGAAAGAACTTCGGCATCTTGGATTGTCACGAGCCCCCCGACCTTGTATCTCTCTCGCGCGAAAAGAGATTTGACGACAGACGAAGGTGAATGGTCAAATCGGTAATTTGGAAGTAACGATCCATTCCATCGAATCGACCGATTGGAGGTGAGCGTGAATCTGAGGCAGGTCGAGGTCTTTCTGGCGGTGCTCGAGCACGGGAGCTTCTCTGCCGCGGCTCGAGGCTCGCTCCTCACGCAGTCGACGATCAGCCAGCACATCGCGGCGTTGGAGGAAGAGCTCGGTGTCCAACTGCTCGAACGCTCGCGCAACGGCATCCGCTTGACTGAGGGGGGCAAGATCCTCCAGAAGCACGCCCGCCGATTGATGGGAGAGCTTCGTTCGACCGAGTCCGCCTTCCGTCGATTCCGTGGGCTCGAGGAGACGGTGCTTCGAATCGGCGTGAGCTCGATTCCTGGTGGCTA
>CAZZAH010000398.1:0-4479 GCA_964652115.1 uncultured bacterium
CGGTGCCCCGGCGGGTCGAGCAGGTTGTTCATCAGCCACGCGACCATCGGGCCGATCCGCACCTCATCCGAAAGATACGCGCCGCGCGTGAGGCGCTCCGACGAACGCTTGGCCGTCGGCGCTCCGACCGATGCCGCCATCCGCCCGATCTGGTCGATCCACCACTGCATGTGCTTCGGACGAAGATCGACCCATCCCTTCTGCGCGTAGCGATCGATCGCGTCGGCGTCCAAGGGGATGTTGTGGTTTTTCGGATTGTAGGCCGGGATCTTGACGACCGGGCCGCGCCAGATCTTCTTCCCGTCGGGCTGAAGGATCGGGATGCCGATCGAGTTGATCGTCTGCCGGAGCTCGTTGTCTTGGAGGTAGTGGAAGAACTTCTCCGAGAGCTCGTCGGCGCGCACGCCGCGGCGCCCTTCGCTCCCCAGGATCCGCTCGAGCGTGCCCAGGTTCGCGCGGAAGAGATGCGCCTCGTAGAGGTACTTCGCGAGCTGCGGCGGACCGAGCTGTCCGAGCGCGACCGAAGGCACGCCGGTCTCCTCCTCGAGCTTGCCCAGCTCCTCGATCGCTACGTGGCGAATCATGCCCGCCTTGTAGGTCGGCCCCAGGATCGAGGAGTCGATGGCCGAGATCACATCACGTCCGGTGTTGCTGCCCGCGAGCTCGAGCACCGCCACCTCGGCGATCTCCTCCGGCGTGATGAACTCCATCTGATCGACCGCGGAGATCACCTCGAATTCGCCCTTGGTGAAGAGGCCGTTTTCGCCGGTGTTGACGCAGGCCACTTGAAGCGTGCGCGGCTCCTTCCTCGCGTCCTGCAGGAGCGTGAAGCGCTCGGGCGCGGGCGTGGTGTCGAACGATGCGCCCAACACTTCCTCTTGGGTTTCGTAGAGGAAGTAGGGCTGCCCGGCCTCGAGCTTGAGCGCGCCATCGCGCCGCCGCCACTGCGCGCCGCGCGCCACCGCGAACTCGATGTCCTTGTAGCCGATCATCGCGGCCGGCTTGAGCTCCTTCACCACCGGCGCGCCCGCGGTCCGCGCCATCAGGAAGAGGAGGCCGGTCTGCGCGAAGGCGACCGCGTTCTTGCTCATCAAGGTGGGGCTCGGCTTGTCCTCGCCGTGCGTGTAAGGCAGGTTCAGGCCCATGCCGCCGGTGCCGGTCGTCCCGACCTTGAGGTAGATGCGCGTCTGCGCTTCCGACATCGCGCGATAGAGCACGCGAATGTGAAAGATCATCTGCGGGATCGCGATCGAGATGAGGAGCTTCTCCAGATCGACGCCGAAGCTGTTCAGTCGATCGACGTCGACCGCCTTGGCGCCGATCAGCTCGGCGAAACCGCGCGCCACGACGTCGCTGGCCAGGGTCTCGTCCTGATAGCTGATGCCGGTCGCGGTGTTGACGCAATCGACCACCGCGTCCGGACGCGCTTCAAGGATGAGGCGCGCGAGGAGCGACTCCTTGTACGCGGCCTCGAAGTCGCGGTAGGTGTCCTCGAAGAGCGTGCGGCGCGTGGCCGCGTCGTCCTTCTGCTCGCGCGGCGAGACCTGCGGCACGTCCTCGCTCACCGGCGTCGGCCGTCCGCGCAGGAAGATGTTCCCGTAGAAGCCGTCGATCCGGATCGATGGATACTCGCCGGCGAAATCGGCCAGCATCTCCTCGACCTCGCGCCGGTAGAGCGACGCGATCACGATCCGCTCCGGTCGAAGCTCTTGGGCCGCCTTCTTCGCGACCTGGGCTCCCACCAACCCCGCGCCTCCCAAGATGAGGAGGCTTCCAAATCCCCGCTGGCCCATTCGGCTCGGCATGAATCCCTCCAGTGGAGCCTGGCCTTGCGCGCCGGGGAGGCGATGGCGAGTGCGCTCCGTGCCCGAATCTAGTCCTTAAGTCGGCGACTTCAACCGGGACTTTCAGCGGGAACGCGCGACGACGCGTGCGCCCTCGCGCGCGCCGCCGCATGAGCAAGGGGGGGCTTATCGCTTCGCGGACACCATCGCAAAGATCGCGCCCTGCGGATCGATGCAGTTGACGATCCAGCTACCTCCCGGCACCTCGCTCGGGCCATGGATCAGCTGCGCGCCTGCCTCGGTTGCCCGCGCGAGCGCGGCGTCGATGCCGTCGACGTTGAAGTAGAAGAGCCAGAAGGGAACAGGAGACTGGGGCATCTTGGTCATCATGCCGCCGATCGGCGGGCCGCCCGCGGCGAAGAGCTGGTAGACGCCCATCGGGCCCATGTCCATCGTGTCGCTCTTGGTCCAGCCGAAGATCTCCGAGTAGAAGGCGAACGCGGCGACGCCATCGCCGGCGTGAAGCTCGTTCCAGCCGACGTGGCCGATCGCGCCCGGCTCGCCTGCCGGCGGCATCTGGCCGTCCGTTCCGGTGAAGAGGGTGAAGACCGCGCCGTGAGGGTCGGCCACGATCGCGAACATTCCGACGCCGGGGATCGGTGCCGGCGGGCGATGCATCTTCCCCCCCTTGGCCACAACGCGCTCGGCGTAGGCCGCGACGTCGTCCACGCCGATGTAGCCCATCCATCCCGGCCTGGCGCCGGCGGCTACCATCTCGGGCGAAAGGGTGAAGATCCCACCGATGCGGGTTCCGCCCGCGACCAGCATGGTGTAGGTCATGTCCTTCATGCCCGCGTCCTCGAGCGACCAGCCGACGACCTTCTGATAGAAGCTCTGGGCCGCCTTGTCGTCGGTCGTCATCAGCTCATGCCAAACGAACGGGCACGCCTTCTGCGTCATGGGTCTACTCCTTAAGCTTTAGGTTCGGGGTAAGAGAAGTTCAACGTATCGCTTCAAGTGGTCGATGCAGTCCTCCGCCACCTTCGGGCCGCCCTTCGCCTTCGCGAGGATGAAGGCGCCTTGCAGCACGGCCTGAGTGTGGAGCGCGAGGCTCTCGGCGGTCCAGCGCGCGCGAGGCGCGTAGCGTCGCTTGGCCGCGGTGATGTCGCGCTCGACCTCCCTCGCGTGACCCAGGATGCTTTGCGCGCAAGCTTCGCGGATCGACGGGTTGGTCTCGTAGATTTCCTGCACCATGGTGCCGGCCAGGCAGGTGAAGTCCGCCAGGTCTCCACGCAGAATCGCGCGGCGAAAGTCGATGTACCCAAGCACGCGATCGAGCGGGTCTTCGTGCCGGCGATAGGCCGCGGCGTTGAAGAGCTCTCCCGTGGTCAAGGACCAGTGCTCGGCCACCGCGATCCCCAGCGCTTCCTTCCCGGTGAAGTGGTGGAAGAAGCTCCCCTTGGTCAGGCCCGCCGCCTCGCATACGTCCTCGATCCGCGTCGCGCCGAAGCCCTTGGTGCGGATCACGCGGACGGCCGCGTTCAGCAGGCGGAGCTTCGATTCGTGGGTCGAGGTTGCGTTCTTCTGCCGTGCCGGTGTCATGGGGGGGACCATACCGATCGGTCGGTATGGTGACAAGCCCTCAAAGATCTCGATCCGGCGCGGAGGGCGGGCCGTTTTCGTCTGCTGATGTCTCCGGTCATGCGAGCCCAAGGGTCGCCTGCATCCGAGGTGCCCCTGGCTGCCGGATGCGGTCCAAGAGGCTTGCCTCCTGGACCCGAAGGACGCTTTCACAATCACGATATGATCAGGAGCCCCGTTGTTCGAGGCGTACAAGCTATGACTCAAAGTTGCTCAATCGCGTCGCGTTAATAACAGACATTGACAAGGATGGGTATCAGGCGCACATTGCGTACATGAACATATCACTGACCAAAGAGCTTGAAAGCTACCTTCAGAAGAAGGTCCGCTCCGGCCTTTACACCTCGGTCAGTGAAGTTGTACGCGAAGGACTCCGCCTGCTGCAGGAACAAGATCGGCTCAAGGCGGCCCGCTTCGCCGAGCACCGAGGAATGATCGGGGCGGGTGCGCCCGCCCCGGTACGCGGAGGATCCGAAGTCGATCCAGCCGCCGCCTCGACGCCCGCCTCCCGCGTCGGCAAGACGACCAAAGCAAAGCTGAATTAGGGAGCGGCAGCCTCGGTCACAAGGACCGACCGCCCATCCCGGATCGCTCCCGAGTGGCTGAGCGTGGGCCAAGCTGCCCGCGCGGGCAGTGGCTCGCATCGACCCGCCCGCATTCTGGACAAGCGTGCCCCGCTCGACTAGGTCGCTGGGTCTGGGCTCGATGAACTCTGCCCGTGCGGACAACTTCGCCTACACGCGCCGACCGTTTCGGGCCGGGCCACTCGAGGAGCAGCAGATACGCTCGAACTGACCACCGCTTGCGCGCCGAGAGAACATCTTTTGCAGCATCGCGCGCCGACACAACATCAGCTTGCAACATCGCGCGGCGGTGGTCCCTAAGCTCCCTCTCACTCGGAAAGCAGGACGCCAAATGTTATACACCATCGCGATTGTACTAATCGTGCTCTGGTTGCTCGGGCTGGTGACGGCCTTCACGCTGCACGGTTTCATCCATGTGCTGCTGGTCGTCGCGGTCGTGGTCGTGCTGCTGCGGATCATCCAGGGCAGAC
>CAZZAH010000399.1:0-4477 GCA_964652115.1 uncultured bacterium
CGGACGGGATCGGGGTGCCGCCGTTCGACGCGTTGGTGACCGAGCCCGCGATCGAACCGTAGTTCACCGACGCCTGAATCACCGCCTCGTACGCGTCGATGAAGCCCCAGCCGTAGGTGTTGTCCTCGCCGGCCGAGCCTTGATCACGCGCGGTTTCCATCAGGATGCGCTTGACGTCGTCGACGGGGAGGTCGGGGTTGATCGAGCGCATGAGGCCGACCACGCCCGCGACGTGGGGTCCTGACATCGACGTGCCGTCGAGGTTGCCGTAGGAGTTGCCCGGAAGGCTCGAGTAGACCGACACGCCGGGTCCGACGACTTCGGGCTTGATCTTGAGCTCAGGCAGGACGTTGCAGCCGGTTGGACCGCGGCTTGAGAATCCGGCGATGTTGTAAGGAAAGCTAGTGTCGAATGTGCAGTCGACTGCACCGACGGAGAAGCAGTTGTAGGGAGTGGTCGCGCGATCCGCCGGGGATCGCAAAGTCTGCGCACCGGACCCTTCATTGCCGGCGGAAAAGGTGACTACACAGCCAACCGCCTCGAGTCCATCCAGTGCCACCCACCAACGGCTGTCGCAATCGGCGGGGTAGCCCAGGCCCTCGTATACTCCCCACGAGTTCTGGCACACGTCCGGCACATCGTCCACCGTGTTCACGTTGCCGTCCGGGTCTGCCATCCACTGGTATGTATCGACGACGTCGCTGTCGAATCCGCTGCTGACTCCCTGATTGATCGGGTTTGCCGCGATCCAGAGGGCAGCTGGCGATACGCCGATCGAGTCGTTCGCCGCTAGGCCGGTCATCGTGCCCATCGTGTGGGTGCCGTGGCCGTTACCGTCGCTGGGGAACTGCGTGTTCGTCCCGAGCACGTCGAGCCAGCACTCCTGCCAGGGATGGGCGCCGCCGGCACCGCGCCAGCGAGTCTTGAGTGCGTTGTGATTCCCGTCGACGCCGGTATCACAGCCGGCGATCAGGGCGCCCTCGCCACGTACGTCGAGTTCGTACCACACTTGATCCGCGTGGATTGCGCGAAGTCCGGGGGTTATGCCGATGGCGAGCGTTGGATCGCCCCCAACCCCCGGCACGACCGGGTTGACTGGTTCGATCAGTTCGGGCTGCCAGTTCGGCTCTGCCTGATCGACGTCGAACCGGTTTGCCAGTGCCTCAATCGTCGAACGCTGCGCGCGGACGACCACCATGTTGCCGATCCAGTAAGGCGTGAAGCCGGTAACCTCCCCGCGCGCCTGCCGGGCGGTCAGCTCCGACAACAGGTCACCCTGCGTCTCGGCTGCCTTCGCCTGGAGCGCGAGCACCACTTCGCGGTGCCAATCAGCGCGATTCGCGTGGCGGGCGTAGAGCGAAGCCTTGAGCGCCTCGAGGTCGACCTGATCCTTCAGGATCACGATCGCGCTCGCCTGTTGGTTGAGCGAGAGGTGGGAAAGCTCTTCCTGGAGAGCGGGGTGAATCCGCCCGGCGGAAGCTGAAGACGTCAGGAAGAGGAAAGAGGCGAGCGCTGCCCCTGTCCAAGCTGCCGGCTTCGACGCTGCCGCTAGGAAGCGCGAACCACGGCGTGATCCTTCATTGCGAAATGGCATCGATACCTGCCCTTCTCGTGCGCCGATCGGCGCTTCGCATTGGGAAGAAGGCCCCCCTCGGAACCGGTCCGAAGAGGGCCGAGAGCGAAGTTCGTTTCAGAGGGCTACCGGACGAGGAGAAGCTTCCTCTCCGCGCGATAGTCACCCGACTCGAGCTTGTACAGATAGACGCCCGACGCCAGCGGATGCCCCGCGTCGTCACGTCCATCCCAGATGACCTGATGCTCGCCCGCGGTCTGTGAGCCGTTGAGCAGCTCACGTACGCGTCGACCGCTCGCGTCGAAGACTGCGACCTTCGCGAGTGCGCCGGTCGCCAGACGGAAGCGGATCATCGTCTCCGGCCGCGCCGGGTTCGGGCGGTTGACGAAGAGGTACGTACCTACTGCCGGGATATCCTCGACGCCGGCCGGTGGTTCCGCCACGCCGTCGATCGAGAAGTCATCGATTGCCGCCTCGACGATGTCGTCGACGCCCGTGTCACAGGCCTTGAAGCGGATCTTCACCTGGCTGCTGAACGTGATGAAGTCGGAGAGATCGAGGACCTTCTCCGTCCACTGATTCTCGGTCGCCCCCAGGTTTTCCATGTCGACCCAGCTCGTGCCGTTGTTGCTCGAGACCGAGATCTGGAAGTTGCCGGTCTGGCTGTTGCCGACACGCGCCCACCAACGCCAGTAGGAGGCGAGGGCGGCTGAAGCGTTCGACAGATCGATGACCGGCGAGGTCAAGGTCACGCAACCGTTGTCGACGTCCGACTGACCGGCGCTTCCACCGGTCGTGCCCTTCTTGGTGAAGAAGCACTTCACGCCTGGCGTGGGGGTGTGGTCGTCCGCCGGCTCGCACTGCTGGCCGCTGAAGGTCGTGCCCAGAGGATCATCGCGCGTCCACTGACCTGCCGTCGCGTCGCCGCTCGCGACGAGGCTCCAACCCTTGTCGGTCTCGGCGTCGTCGGTGAAGAAGGCCTGCGAGAGCAGGATGTCATACAGGCCGAGCGGTGCGTTCGGCGGGTCAAACGTGCTGTTGCTCGCGATGTCGGTCGCGTGGATGTAGAACTCGATGTGATCCCCGATGTGTTGATGCGGGATGTTGCCGGTGAAGTCGCTGCCGACTCCGCCGGTCATCGGCGCGGTCGAGAAGCTGCCGCCGTTCACGCGGTAGACGATCTCCTTCACGGTGAGCGCGCTGAAGTCGGTGATCGCCGCGGTGACCGGAATCGGGTCGTTCTCGTTCTGCACCTTGTGCGAGAAGCGAACGTTCGAGATGACCGGACCGCCGATGTCGACCAGCGAGAAGTTCTGGTTGGTGACCTGGCTCGCCACGATCGTGACGCCCGGCACGGTCTGCGTCGCGAAGGACGGATGCGTCGCCTCGACCGTGTAGGTGCCGGCCGGAGCCGCGCCGGTGTAGAGCCCGCCGGCATTGGTCGTGAACGTGCGGTCGACCTCGACCAGGCGGACATGCGCCGACGGAATCGGCGAGCCGCCGTTCGAAGCGTTGGTGACCGAGCCCGCGATCGAACCGTAGTTCACCGAAGCTTGGATCACCGCCTCGTACGCGTCGATGAAGCCCCAGCCGTAGGTGTTGTCCTCGCCGGCCGTGCCCTGATCGCGCGCTGTCTCCATCAGGATGCGCTTGACGTCGTCGACCGGGAGGTCGGGGTTGATCGAGCGCATGAGGGCGACGACGCCCGAGACGTGCGGCGTCGCCATCGAGGTGCCGTCCATCGTGGTGTATCCGTTGCCCGGAATGCACGAGTAGACGGAGACGCCCGGCGCCGAGACCTCAGGCTTGATCTTCCGCTCGGCCGGTACCGCGCAGCCCGTAGGGCCGCGGCTCGAGAAGCCCGCGATGTCGTAAGGGAAGGTCGTGTCGAACGTGCAGTCGACCGCACCGACCGAGAAGGCGCTGTAGAGGGACGTCGCCCGATCGGGAGGTGAACCGATGGTCTGCGCGCCCGGACCCTCGTTGCCGGCCGCGAAGACGATGACACACCCGGCGGCCTCGAGGCCGTCCATCGCTGCCCACCAACGAGTGTCGCAGTCGGGATATCCAAAACCCTCGTGAACGCGCCACGAATTCGAGCAGACGTCCGGCACGTCGTCGACCGTGTTGACGTTGCCATCGGGGTCGGCCATCCACTGGTAGGTGTCGACCACGTCGTTGTCGAAGCCGCCGCCGACGCCCTGGTTGATTGGGTTGGCGGCGATCCAGAGCGCGGCGGGCGCCACGCCGATCGAGTCGTTCGCCGCGAGGCCGGTCATGGTGCCCATCGTGTGGGTGCCGTGGCCGCCGGTGTCGGTCGGGAACTGCGTGTTGGTGCCGAGCTCATCGCGCCAGCACTCTTGCCACGGATGGGCGCCGCCTGCTCCGCGCCAGCGAGTCTTGAGCGCGTTGTGGTTGCCGTCTACGCCGGTGTCACAGCCGGCGATGAGGGCACCGTCCCCACGCACGCCGAGCTGATACCAAACCTGGTTGGCGTGGATCGCCTTCAAGCCGGGGGTGATGCCGATCGCAAGTGTTGGATCGCCGCCACTCGGCACGCCCGGGTTGAGCGGCTGGATGAGCTGGGGCTGCCAGTTCGGCTCCGCCTGCTCGACGTCGAAGCGGTTCGCGAGATCCTCGATCGTCGACCGCTGCGCGCGGATGACGATCATGTTGGCGATCCAGTAGGGGGTGAAGCCGGTCAATTCGCCACGCGCCTTCCGCGTTTCGAGCTCGGATAGGAGGCTGCCCTGCGTCTCCGCCGCCTTCGCCTGGAGAGCGAGCACCACCTCGCGGTGCCAATCGGCTCGATTCGCGTGGCGGGCGTACAGCGAAGCCTTGAGCACCTCGAGGTCGACCTGATCCTTCAGGATCACGATCGCGCTCGCCTGTTCGTTGAGGGAA
>CAZZAH010000400.1:0-4445 GCA_964652115.1 uncultured bacterium
GGTTCCGGCCGCGTGCGTAATGTCCTGCGCGCCCTGCTCGGCGGTCTCGGTGAAGCTGTGCGTAATGTTGAACGTGTTGAAGCCGCTGCTCGGCGAGAAGGTGATGTTGGGCACCGCGGCCCCGTCGGTCGCCTTGATCCGATAGGTGATCGACTGGCCGTCGGTCACCGTGCCGGTGAAGGTGGACGCGTACTGATGTATGGCGCCCTCGGCCAAGGTCAGGTCAGTTTGACTCACGCCGTTGATCTTCCACTCGACCTTGACGTTCGCGACGCCGAGGTTGTCGGTGACCTGAGCGTTGATCCCCGCGGGCCAGGCCGCCGAGCACTTGTCCGCCAGCGGCGTGTGCGCGATGACCGGAGCCGTGGTGTCGGTGGCAACGCGGAAGACGAACTGGTTGGCGGGCGCCCCGACCGGCGCCGTTGCGTCGATGGTCGGCGAAGAGGTACGACCCTTTACGAAGTAGCGCACCTCGGTGCCTAGCGGCTGTGCCGGGATGAGCGCGGCGTATTCCCGGATGTTACCGGTCGGGGTCATGTTGACGCGATCGGGGCCGTGCGTCATCGGTCCGCCGATCGGGCCGGTGCTGTAGTAGACGCCGCAAGAGTCGGCCACCAAGGTGGCGGGCGACGAGAAGACCGCCGTCACCTGGTAAGGCTGCGAGGTCGACTCCGAATCCAACAGCGGCGTGTGCAGGATGCTCAGCGTGTAGCCCGGTCCGATGTTGTGCTGGCGGAAGGCGGCGATGATTTGATCATCGTGCGGCGTCCCGTCGGCGAGCGTGCCGTTGTTGTCGTCGAGGGCAAGCACGTCGAAGTAGAAACCTTCATAGGTCGTCTGACGGCCGTAGAGCGCGTCGTGGAAGAGGTGATCGGAGTGGGTGACACCCGCCGCGTGGCCCATCGCGTTAACCAGGTTCACGCGCATGTGCCAGAGGGCGCCCGCGATCACCTCGCCCTCGCAGTGCGGCTCGCCGCCGCACTCGGGCATCGGGTACTGGCGGTTGTTATCACAGGTGCGGAGCGATCCGCCGCCGGTGTAGAAGCCGCGGCCGATGATCGGCTGATCGGTGATCGTGGCCGCGTGGTAGTCGGCGAAGCCTTCGTGCTCACCTCCGCTCGGGCCGACCGGCGCCATCGCGAACTGGTTATCGCCGTGACCATACTCGTGGTAGATCACGTCCGCGATCTGGCCCGAGTTGGTGCAGCCGCCGCCCGACTTGAAGAAGTTGACCGCCGCGCCATCCCAGAACGCGTTGCACACATCGTTGATGTTCACATTGACGTTCATCTCGTAGTCGAGGCCGGTGAAGGTGGGATCGACCTGCTTGACCCACGAGTGGACGATGTTGACGTGGTAGTACGAGTCGCGCTCGGAGAACTGGCTCGAGAGGTCGTTCCAGTGCACCAGGACCGGCGTGCCCGGGGTGGCGCTGATCGAGAGAGCCGGCTCCGCACCGGTCGCGTCGACGATGTGCGCGTAGCGGCCGGTGAGCGCCGAGGTCAGCTGCCGGGGATTGTTGTCGGGGCTGGTGAGCGAGAAGTCGCCGTTCACGTCTGTGAAGGTTTCGCCGACGCCGGCGACCGTGATCCGAAGATCCGGCAGGTCGCGAACGACGAAGGGATCCTGGGGCTTTTCGAGTTGCACATCCGCGTCGGAGGTTCCGACGTAGGCCGCGTACAGGAGCTCGTTCTCGCGAGCCAGGACCTCGCCGGTGGAAGCGTCGACCGTGCTGATGAAGCGCGCGTTCGGCTCGCTTACCTCGGTGCGTACAATGTAGACGAGGCGGGCTTCCACACTCGTACCCTCGGTGTTATACAGAGGGATCCAGGCGAGGTGGTTCGAGCGGTCGGGACCGGCCGCGACACGCGAGTCGGGAAGGTCACGTCCCGGCTGAAGCATTCCGGCATCCGCCGCTGCGTGCAACGTCGAGCGATCGAGGCCACCCGCCACGAGCGCGTCATTCGCCGCGTCGAGCGCGTCGCTGATCGCCAGCACCGGCTGCGCGCTCGGCAGCTCTCCCGGAATCAGGCTCTGGCCGAAGGTCAGAAGATGCCCATCTGAGGAGAAGCGCAGATCCAGGCGCGCGCCTTCGATCGGCAGGCCGTCCTGCGTCTGCTGATAGATGACGAACCAGACGTTGCCCTTCTTCTCGATCGCGAGCGGCGAGAGGCTTTCGTTCGACGGAAGCGCGGGGTAGGCCGCGCGAAGGGTCTCGTAGAGCGAGCGGCTCATCCGATCGACCGCGTCGACGGAGAGGAATGACGAGCGCGCGAGAGGATCGCTCAGCCCTGCCGGAACAATCGACGCCGCCTCGGCCGCGTCGTATCGCGCCGCCACAGCTCGGGTCGGAAGCCCGGTCGCTCGGTTGAGCGTAACCTCCCAGCCCGTGCCGGTGGCGAGCTCGAAGCTCCGCCACGCTGGGTCGAGGTTCGCGGCCTCCGCGGAGCTCGCGGAGGGAAGCGTCAGCCGCAGAGCGTCGAGGCGATCGTTCGGAGCGACCGCGAAGGCGGCGCTCGCGCAGAGCAGAGCGGCCGCACAGAGAGCGACCCGATGGGACCAGGCGCGGAGGCGGGGCGCGTTCATTCCTTCTCCTATCCGTTCTGAGTTTCTGCTGAGGCGAGCTGCCAGTGGGCGGAGTCCTCCCGCGAGGCGGGGCGTCGGTGGCGGGGCTTGCCTAGAATTGGACCAGGCAAGTGTAGGAGTTGGAGCCTCAAGCGGTCCAGGACCTTCCGCCCTCGGGCGAGCAATTGCGGAAAACCGGCGGCGGCCGGCCCGACGCCGGCGGTCGAGCCGGCTCCGTCACTCGGATCCGAAGGTCGGATTTAGGGGGTTGACCATGCTGCTACGTCTGTCGTAGATTCTTCTACGCTTGTAGTAGGGGCGACGACCAGCGGTTTCGCGGAGGGATCGATGCAGCTCACCAGCACCGAGTGGAAGGTGATGAACGCGCTCTGGCGGCACCATCCCGCGACCGCGCGCGAGATCGAGGCCGGGCTCGAAGCCGAGAAGCCCTGGGCCTACACCACGCTCAAGACGCTCCTCGCTCGCCTGGTCGAGAAGGGCGCGATCGCGGAGACCAAGCAGGGGAACGTCAGTCACTACGAGCCGCTCCTCGAGCAGAAGGACGCGCGGCGTCATGCGGTCGAGAGCTTGCTCGATCGCGTCTTCGATGGGGCGGCCGGCTCGCTGCTCCAGCATCTGCTTCACGAGGGGAAGCTCTCGCGCAAGGATCGCGACGCGCTGGCCGAGATGCTGAAGTCGAAGGACAAGCAGCGATGAACGCGATCCTGCCCCTCGGTCTGTCGGCCCTCGCGACGCTGCTCTGGCAGGCGAGCCTTCTCTTCGCGGTCGCGTTTCTCGTCGACAGCCTGCTTGCGCGATGGATCTGGCCGAACGTCCGTCGCGCGCTCTGGGGGCTGTTCCTCCTGAGGCTGCTGGTTCCGGTCGCGCCGTTCACGCTCCTGCCCCGTGCCGCGTACGACCGAGCGATCGCCTTGCCGCTCGAGGGCCTCGCCGCCTCGACGCTGAGTGGGACCCTCGTCCTTGCCTGGATCGGAGGTGCAATCGTATGGGGCCTGCTGCTTGCCGTCACGAGTCGTCGCCTTGGCGAGCGCATTCACTCACGACGGGAGTCGCTCGAGCCCCATGTCCTGCAGGCCGCGGAGCGCGCAGGTCGACTGCTCGGCCTGAGGCGCACGCCCGCGCTGCGTATAACCGAAGGCTCCTCGAGTCCGGCGCTCTTCTTTCGCACTGTGCTGCTGCCGCGCGAGACGATCGCGCGGATGAGCGACCAGGAGCTTCGGCACGCGCTGCTGCACGAGCTCGCGCACCATCGGCGCGGCGATGCCTGGTGGTTGGTCGCGGTCAACATCGTCCGCGTGGCGTTCTGGTTCTTTCCGCCGGTGCATTGGGCGCGTCGACGGATCGAGGCGTTGAACGAGCTCTGCTGTGACGCGACCGTCGCCTACGCGCTCGGCGCCGAGGCCGACGAGTACCGCGAGAGCCTGCTCGCCTGCGCGTGGCGCATGCACGGAGAGGCCGAGGCGCTGCCCGCGTTCCTCTCGCGCGACGGTGGCATCGTCTCTCGGCTGCGCGAGCTCGAGCGCGGATCGTGGCGGCGCATGCACACCCATCGATGGGTCGCGCCGGCGGTGCTTCTTCTCGGCGCGCTCTGGCTGCTGCCGTCCGGACCCGCGGCCGAGGAGTGGAACGCCCGCCGCGTTCGTGTGCAATCGATCGAGGCGGCGCGAGCGAACATCGCCGCCGCCGCGAGCGGACAACGTGTCTCCTGTTACACCCTGCGCACAGCCGCGCAGCTTCTCTCCTCGGAGAAGGCGGACTTCGCGCCGCCCTCCGCGGACCAACCCACGCCCGAAAGGATCTCGCGATGAAGCACCTGACCATCCTCGCCGTCGCCGCTCTCTGCGCCGCGCCCCTGCTCG
>CAZZAH010000401.1:0-4441 GCA_964652115.1 uncultured bacterium
AGCACGAACACGGGATCGAGCACATTCCCGGTCGTGCCTTGCAGTGCGGCTCGCCCGCGGAGTGCTTCCGCCTGCTGCAATCTCCGGCCACGGCCGAGGAAGCGCGCGCGATCGGTTTCGTAGCCGGTGACCGACGCGCCGATCAGGCTGTGCCCCGCCCAGAGGGAACGCTCGTCATTGCCGCGAGGTCTACGGTGCGCGAGCAGGGTGCAGCCTTCGCCGTGGCACTCGGTCTGCACGAAGAGCTTCGAGAAGGCGGGATGGGCCAGGTGCGCCGCGGGCGCGTTCAGCACGACCTCGATGTAGCTGATGATCTCGAGCCGTCGATCACGCTGGCCGATGTCGCGCACACGCAGACGTCTGAGCTCGAGCGCGCGCTCGGGGTCGACGCCAATCTCGACCGAGGCGGCGATGCCGTCCTCCTCGTGCTCGATCGTGATTACACCGGGGCGCGACTGTACAAGGCATCGTCCGCTCGACGACAATCGATCGGTGCGCCCGAGCACCCACGATCGATCCGTGTCGAGATCGCGAATGAGGAGCGAGAAGCCGTCGGCTTCTTCTTGGCAATCGGTGCAAGGCGGGGAGAGCGCCACATCGCTCCAAGTCGACGCGCCTCCGCCGGAGGAGGTCACGATCACGGTATACCGCTCGTCGCCAAGCAGGCGGTGCCGGAATGGAGGCGCGGATAACTCTGGCGTAAGTGGGCGCGGTCGGTGCATCGGGGATTGGTGCCTCGGGCGCGAGCCTCGCGCCTTGTGTGCCATGGTTGTGTCGCTGCGGGTCGCCAACGCGCGTCGAGAGGACACGAGCCGCTGGTCGCTTGAAAATAGCTCAGTCGTGCGCGCGAGCAAGCGCATCCTTGTCGATGACGTGAGCCGCGCGTCGCGCTCCTGGTCGAACACGCATGTGACGAGACGAGGATCGCGGCAACGCGAGCACGCGGTGGCATGCGTCGAAGTGCAGGCTGAGTCGAAGGCGTGATGGTGGTGGATCGGCTTGCCAAGCGCGCTCGACCGAGCTCGCGTGCCGGCCTCGCGAGCTCCATCCAAGCCGCTCCGCTCTTGCCTCTCTGCGCCCACCGCCGCCGGACCCGACCCGGCTCCTCTCTGTGGACCGCGGCGCCTCGGTACGCGCCCATCCGACCTCCGCCCTTCAGCCGGCCAGCTGCTTGTATGCCAAGGGGATACCAGGAGAGCACCTGCGATCGGACGGCATCTCTGCTCGCGTCCGACGAGCGCGCGCGGAAGCAATGCCTTGACACATTGCAGACGGAAATGTAACCGTTTACACGCGCACCCGACCGCCCTTCTTTTGAGAGCTAGGTTGGGGACGCCACCTCGTGTAGGAGGCAGCGTGGCGACCATCCGTGACGTAGCACGCGTGGCCGGCGTCTCGATCGCAACCGTTTCGCGGGTGTACAACGGCAGCAGCCGTGTCAGCGACGAGACTCGGTCCAAGGTCCGCAGTGTTGCTGCGAAGATGGACTATTGGCCGAACGGAGCTGCCCGCAGCCTCACCACCAGTCGAACGCACTCCCTCGGCGTACTCCTTCCGGACCTCTATGGTGAATTCTTCTCGGAGGTGATTCGCGGGATCGATCACGCCGCGCGCCGCGAGAAGTACCAGATCCTGGTCTCCAGCTCCCATGCCGACAACGAGGCGCTCATCGCCGCCGCTCGATCGATGCACGGCCGCATCGACGGCCTGATCGCGATGGCGCCCGACGCAGTCTCCACCGCCGCGATCAAGCAGATCGCGAAGAACTTCCCGGTCGTGCTGCTCAATCCACGGGTCGAGGTCGAGGGCTGCGGCGCGATCTCGATCGCGAACTACGAAGGCTCCCACACGATGGTGCGGCACCTGATTTCGCTCGGCCACCGGCGGATCGCGATGCTGACCGGCCCGAGCGGAAACGTCGACTCCGAGGAACGCGTGCGCGGCTATCGCGCGGCCTTGGTCGAAGCGGGCATCGAGCCCGAGCCGAGCTACGAGGTGATCGGCGACTTCGTCGAGTCCTCAGGATACGCGTGCGCGGCCGACTTCCTCGCGCTCTCGCCACGTCCGACCGCCGTCTTCGCGGCCAACGACTACATGGCGATCGGGCTTCTGAGCGCGCTGCGCGAGGCGGGCCTTCGCGTGCCCGAGGACATCGCGGTCACGGGATTCGACAACATCGCGATCTCGCAATACGTGACCCCTGCGCTCACGACGGTGCACGTCGACGCGTACGAGCTCGGCGATCGCGCGGTCGGCCAGTGGCTCCAGGCGATCGAAGGCGAGGATCACCGGCCCGCGCGTCACGAGACCCTGCCCGCGTCCTTGGTGATCCGCCGATCGTGCGGATCGACGCACTCCCTCTCGCCGGAGGCGGAGCCGCGTCGTCGTGGTCGCGCCGTTCCCGCAGTCAAGCCAGCGGATCCCGAAGACCAAGCCAGCGAGAAGAGGAAAGACAGGCGAAGACCGGTGTCGCCGGACTAGGCGTCACCGGAGAAGTCGCGTTCGTTCGAGAAGTATGACAGTCGGAGAACACAACGAGGAGGCTCGAACCATGAAGGCAGGACTTAGCGCGGCTCTCGTCGCGGGCGCGGTCCTCGGCGCGGCTTTACCCGCCTTTGCGCAGGCGCCGCGTCAGGACGTGATTTGGGCTCGTGTCAGCCCAACGGCGATCACCTTGGATGGAAATCTGAACGAGGCGGCGTGGGCGGCCGCGCAGTCGATCACGGTTCAGTACGCCATCGATTCGGGCTTGCCCGGAAGCGGCTGGAAGTCGGAAGGTGGCATCGCCAACCCGACCGATCCGACCAACGCCACGCTGAAATTCCTGATCTATAACAACCAGCTCTACATGAGCGCCGTGGTCAGGGACAAGTCGATCGGTGGATCGAAGGACTTCAATCGTTTCGACGGGCTCTTGATGGGGCTCAAGGACCATTCCGATCCCGCGGCGCCGAAGCCGCCGGCCGAGTACTTCTACTCCTGGTGGTACCCGGGCACGACCGATCCGCAACCGGTCGGCCAGGGGCCGGACTTCCGCGGCCGTTGGTCCAACAACGACGGCACCCCTCGGACGCCGGAGCAGATCGCGAACTGGGACGCCGTCACGATCGTCCACGGCACCACCAACTCCGACACCGGCACCGACACCGATTACACGGTCGAGATGCGCTTCAACCTCACGCCGATGGGTTATCACCCCGAGCGCGAGGAGGGCGACGTCATCGAGTGGAACTGCTCGATCTATGACAACGACTACTTCTGGCCGCTCGACGTGCCGAAGTTCTGCGCCAACCGAGTCTGGGTTCAGAGCCCGTGGGGGAATGCCATGTGGTTCAACGAGCTCAAGATTCACATGCGCCCCGACGTCACGACGACCTCGGGTCCTGTGCCGAGCGTCGGTCCGGAGGTCTGGGTTCCGAACGCGAGCACCTATGCCGCGCCGACCATCGACGGCAACCTGACCGAGCCGGTGTGGCAGGACGTCTACGGCTTCGACATTCGTTACGGCGACGATGCGCTTCGTAAGACCTACCCCGCGGTTGGTCAGTATCGGTCGGGACAGTTCCAGCCGACCGTGAACGGCGGCACCGCGCCGGTCATCGATCCCGCCGACGCCACGGTGAAGATGTTCTTCAAGGGCAACTTCCTTTACCTAGGCTTCGACTTTCGTGATCGCGTGGTGCAGTACCACGCCAACTTCGATCGCTATGACGGCGCGCTCGTCTTGATCAACGAGAAGTCGCTGCGCGGTCCGGATAACACGATCCTCGGTCGTCGCCTCGGCTTCCAGGTTGCACAGAACGGCACCGCGCTCGATCACGATTACCTCTCGACCTTGATTGGTTCGGGCGGCGCGTCGGTCGCGTTGCACCTCAAGGCCGGAACGACGGTCGACACGCTCGGCTTGAGCGCGGACACCGGTTACACGGCGGAGATGAAGATCGACCTCACGCAGCTCGGCTATCCGTCGGGGCTCGGGGACGGCACGCTCTGGATCGGCGTCTGCATCCAGGACGGCGACTCCTTCATCCCCTTCACCGACAGCTACGGGACGCGCACCTGGTGGTTCCGTCAGTACGAAGGCGACTGCTGCCCGGCGTGGGCCTACCTCGCGCCGACGCTGCTCGTCTCCGATGTGCGTGAGCCGTCGATGCAGGATCCGCTGCTGGTCACGCGCAGCTTCCCGAACCCGGGAGAGCAGAGCACGATCGAGTACCGACTCGGCGAGGCGAGCGACGTGACGATGGAGCTCTACGACGTGCAAGGGCGGTTGGTGGAGAAGACTCCGCTCGGAATCAGGCAGGCGGGTGAGCAGCAGATTCCCTTCGATGGTTCGACGAAGGATGCCGGGCTCTACCTCTATCGACTGGTGATGAACGATCCGGCGAGCGGCACATTGCAGCGCGCGGTGTCGGGTCGAATCGTGGTGGTTCGCTAGGAA
>CAZZAH010000402.1:0-4436 GCA_964652115.1 uncultured bacterium
CCGCGGAGAGCGACAGCAGGAATTTCTACCCACGCGGCGATGGTCAAATCGGAGCATGTTGTCTTTTGGATGGCAGCTGCACTGAGGTGACCGAAGCCCATTGTCATAATCGCGGTGGCTTTTTCAGAGGAGAGGACACGCTCTGCGCCACCGAGGTCTGCGAAACGCTTTCGGGAGCCTGCTGCATGAGCACAGGTACGTGCAGAAGCTTCACCCAAGACTATTGCCTCATGAACTCCGGGACCTGGTTCGGGGCCGGCACACCGTGCGACCCGAATCCGTGCCCGGAACCACTCTTTGGTTGCTGCCTTCCGGATACGACCTGCGAGCTACGCGTCGAGTCGTCTTGCCTGGAAGCGGGGGGCCGTTCATACCACGGGGGTGGGTGTTCGCCGGAGCCGTGCTTGCCTCCGGGACAAGGCGCGTGCTGCTTCGGCTACGAATGCGAGATTCGGCGCGAGGCCGACTGCTACGAAGTCGGCGGCGCGTTCGGCGACGGTGAGAACTGCCCCTACTATTGCTGGGAGCCGGCTGTCCTGCCCTCGACCTGGGGTCGCGTCAAGAGCCTCTATCGCTGAAGCGCCTTCGAACCTGTCCGGCGGAGAGCGGCGATCCGCTCCTGCGGCCTTGGGAGGATCTCCGGGTATGGTGCCCCTCCCCGCCGGATTGGCCTCGCCGGCGCGAGGCCTCTATCGCGTGACCACGAGGCGACCGCGAGCCAACTCGCGTCCCTCGCTGGTCACGCGCGTGAAGTAGATCCCGGTCGATAGACCGGTCAACATCCACGGGTGGTCGTGACCTCCGCGCCACTCGCGCGCGTCGACCTCACGTCCATCGGCGAGTTGTAGCGGGGCGACGCGAGAGGGGAGCCGATTCGGGTGGGAGAGCATGCGGCCGTGGGTCTGTGTGCGTGGGAATGAGATGACCCCGGTGGTGCTCATGTGGCCCCTCCTCTCGCTTTGCGTGGGCTTCGTCAGGTCTGCATGCGAGAGGTAGTGAAGCTTCCGTGCCATGAGTCGGAAGGCACCGCTTCGCCGAAATAGCCGCGGTTTTCGCCCCTTTTCGAGGTCGGCACCCGGCCGCGATGCGCAACGAGTGGTTCCGCAGGTACCAACCGCTGCCACCTGCGGGCGCAGCGCCGCGAGGTATCCTTGACCACGGGCGCGCCGGTCCCGCACCATTGCCGTCTCTTACTTCGACCAAGGAGACCGAATGACGGCAGCCCCGGCGCGGCGCGAGGACTACAACATCTGGCATGTGATCGGCGCGTCGGCGGCCGGCACCATGATCGAGTGGTACGACTTCTACATCTTCGGCAGCCTGGCCGCGGTGCTCTCGCCGCTCTTCTATCCGCCGGGCAACGACACCTTCGCCCTCATCGCGTATCTCTCGACCTTCGCGGTCGGCTTCCTGGTCCGGCCGTTCGGCGCGCTCTTCTTCGGGCGGATCGGCGATCTCGTGGGTCGGAAGTACGCCTTCCTCCTCACGCTCCTCATCATGGGTGGGGCAACCGCCGCGATCGGCTTCCTGCCGACGTACAAGTCGATCGGCGTGGCGGCGCCGATCGCGCTGATCCTGATCCGCGTGCTGCAGGGGCTGGCGCTCGGCGGCGAATACGGCGGCGCCGCGATCTACGTCGCAGAGCATGTGCCCGATCACCGTCGCGGCTTCTACACGAGCTTCATCCAGATCACCGCCACGCTCGGCCTCTTCGTCTCGCTCGCCACCATCCTCACCGTGCAGTCGGCGATGACGAAGGAAGCCTTCTCGTCGTGGGGATGGAGGCTGCCCTTTCTCCTCTCGATCGTGCTCGTGCTGGTGTCGCTCTACGTTCGCCTCAGGATGAAGGAGTCGCCGATCTTCCATCAGCTGAAGGCGGGCGGGAAGTCTTCGACCCAGCCGCTCACCGACAGCCTCGGCAACAAGAAGAACTGGAAGGTGATCCTGATCGCCCTCTTCGGCGCGACCGCGGGGCAGGGCGTGATCTGGTACACGGGGCAGTTCTACGCGCTCTTCTATCTTCAGAGCGTGCTCAAGGTGAACGTGCGGACCGCGAACCTCGTCGTTGCGTCCGCGCTCCTCCTCGCGATGCCGCTCTTCGTCTTCTTCGGCTGGCTCTCCGATCGGATCGGGCGGAAGCAGATCATGATGGTCGGGTGTCTGCTCGCGGTCATCTCCTACCTGCCGATCTACCACGCGATGCAACGCGCGGCGGGCAACAACGTCGTCACCGTGCAGTCGAGCAAGAACCCGATCACCGGCGCGATCTCGCTCACGCCGATGGCGCAGGAAGCGTCGGGCGCGCTCGTGCCCGCGAAGGAAGCGCCCGCGCCGAATGTGGTCGCGCTGACGCTGCTGGTCTTCGCGCAGGTCGTCTTCGTGACGATGGTCTATGGCCCGATCGCGGCGTACCTGGTCGAGGCCTTCCCGGCGAAGATCCGCTACACCTCGCTCTCGTTGCCGTATCACATCGGGAACGGCGTCTTCGGTGGGCTGCTACCGGTGATCGGGCTTTCGATCTGCGCGTCGACGGGGAACATCTACGCCGGGCTCTACTATCCGATGATCGTCGCGTCGCTCACCTTCGTGGTTGGATTGATCTTCCTCAAGGAGACGCGGCATGTGCGCATTTGGGAAGAGGTCGGGCACGGCAAGCCGGCGGTGGAGTAGGGCAACGCGTTACCGCCGCTCGTTCCCGCGCTTGAAGTTTCCCGTCGCCTTGGCCAGCAGTAGCTGAAGCTCGCGCCCGCTCGCCGCGCGCAACTTCGCGAGCAGCGCCGCCGCGGCCGCCCCACGCATCGTCTTCACCGCGCGGCCCTCGTAGCAGAGGAACAGCACGTCGCGCGATTCACGATAGGAGAAGGGCTCCGCCTCGAGCCGTCCGCGCTCGTCCGTCGGCATGGCCTACACCTCGAGCCCGACCGACCGCATCAGCTCGAGCGCGTTGCTCTTCGCCACCACGCCCTCGCGCAGCCGGTGATCGAACTTCATGCGCCCCGCCTCGAGGTGATCCTCGAAGTGGACGTTCCGCGCACGCGCGCCGAGGCGCTCGACGATCTCGGTCAGCGCGAGGTCGTGCGTGGTGATGAGGCCGAGCGCCCCACGTTCGACCAGGGAACGCAGGATCGCCTCGACCCCGATGCGCCGATCGTGCGAGTTCGTCCCCTGAAAGATCTCGTCGACCAGATAGAGCAACGTGCGCTCGCCGCTCGCGAGCTCGACGATCTGCCGCACGCGCTTGACCTCGGCGTAGAAGCGCGACGTGCCCTGCTGCAGCGAATCGACGATGCGGATCGACGCGCCGATCGAGAGCTCGCCCACGGCGAGCCGCGTCGCACGCACCGGCGCACCGGCCAACGCAAGCACGGTCGAGATGCCGACCGTGCGCAGTAGCGTGCTCTTGCCCGACATGTTGGAGCCGCTGACCACGAGCAGCCGCGCATCGTGATCGAGCCGGACGTCGTTCCGCACGCACGCCGCGCGAGGGAGCAGCGGATGGCCGATGCCGGCGGCATCGAAACACGGCTCCGACGTGATCTCCGGATAGACCGCATCCGGATTCTCGTAGCCGAACGCGGCGAACGAGGAGAGCGCCTCGAACTCCGACACCGTCTCGAGCCAGGCGGGAATCGAGCGTCCGTGCTTCTGCCGCCACGCCTCGATCGCGAGCGCGAACTGCGTGTCGATCAGAAGGAGAAAGGTAAGCGGCGCGAGCAGTGCGTTCCGCCTCGCCTCGAAGCCGTCGACCAGGCGATCGAGCAGGCGAATGTCCGCCACCGGCGAACCATCGAGCCGCGCATGAAGATCGCGAAGCAGCGCCGCGCGCGGGCTGCCTTGCCCCAATCGATCGAGGATCTCGGCTAGGAGCTTCAGGTCGCGAATCGCGTGGTCCGCGCCGAGCCGCGCGTGACTCGCCGCCTCCTTCGCGCGCCGGCGAAGCAGCAGTTGCACACCGATCGTCGCCAAGAGCGGCAGCGCGCCCCAATGCCACGCCGCCCATCCAGTCAAGGTCATCGCGCCTGCCACCGCGAGCGCAAAGGCGGCGACGCGCTCGAAGGTCAGTGGCCCGCCCATCGGCAGCGAAGACCACTCGACCAGGTCGCGCGGGTGCACGCCCGACTCGACTTCATCGCCCAGGACCGCGACCTCCTCGCGAAGCTCGAGCTCCGGCACCAGCTCTCGCACCGCGTCCTGCCGGGCTCGCACCACCGCTTCGCCCGCGGGCGCGAGCAACCACCGTGCGAGCTTTTCCTCGCCGGCGGTCGTCCGCGCCTGGCTCACGAGCTGAAAGAGAGAGCCCGGTCCGAAAAGGTCGAGGTCGATCGCGTAAGGGTGCTCTGCCTGAAGGAAGCGCTCGCCGGTCGGCCCGATGCCCGACCAGCGATCCTCGAGCCGCGCCAAGCCGCGCTCGTAGTGCTCCGCGCCGCGTCGCGCGC
>CAZZAH010000403.1:0-4430 GCA_964652115.1 uncultured bacterium
GGTCCATCGTCACGGTCGAGATGATCCCGCCGACGCCGAGGTAGAGCGCGAGGTCCCGCCGTCGCTCGACCGGCACCGCGTTCGTCCGAAAGCCGATCGAGAGCGGCGCCCAGGAATAGCGCACGCGGGTCGAGCGGAAGGTCGGGTCGTCTTCGTAGGGATCGCCCTTCGCGTAGCCGTAGCCCCACTCCGCGTAGACCCAGACATCGCCGGTCGAGATCGGCCCGGACACGCTGAACGAGAAGGTCGTCTCGCTGTCATAGTTGTCACGCTGCTCGGAGGTGAGCGGCGCGCGCATCCTGCCGCCGAGCGCGAGGCGCATCGTGGTCGCCCCCGCGTGGTCTGGGACCGCGAGCGAGAAGCCAAGGACGAGAAGGCTAAGGGTGAAAGGATCGATGCACGGCGCGAGCCGCGCGCGGGAAGACCGGGCGGGGAAGAGATCGGCCATCGCTTGCTCCTTTTGTGCGGTCTGTGCGGGGCCCGCCGCGCGGATGATGGGCCGATGCCGAGGGCGCGACAAGGGCAAAGGTCCTCTCGCGCCTTGCGTCGGCCCCGTGGTCGGCTATCCTCGCGCGCGATCATCGATCCACAGGAGGACGCATGCGAAGCGGCGGAGTTTGGGGACGACGAGACTTCCTGAAGGCGGGCGCGCTCGGTCTTGCCGGGAGCACGCTGACGAGCGCGCTGCCGAGCACGGCGCGCGGCGAAGAGAGCGCGGCAGGAGCGGCGGCGCAAGCGAAGCCGACCTCGACGTTCGAGTTCGAAGAGTGGACGCTGGCCGACTTCGCGAACGCGCTCAACTCGGGCGCGCATACCTCCGTGTCGATCACGCGCGCCTATCTCGAGCGCATCGAGGCGATCGACCGCCAAGGTCCGACGCTGCGCTCGATGCTGGAGCTCAATCCCGACGCGATGGCCCAAGCCGAAGCGGCCGATCGCGCGCGACAGGCGGCCCGCCTTCGGAGTCCGCTGCACGGCATCCCGATCGTGATCAAAGGCAACATCAATACCGCCGATCGAATGGGCACCTCCGCCGGATCGCTCGCGCTGGCGCAGGGGAACGCACCGAGCGATGCCCACGTCGCGGCCACGCTCCGTGAAGCGGGCGCGATTCTCCTCGGGAAGACCAATCTCTCCGAGTGGGCGAACTTCCGCTCCACGCATTCCTCCAGCGGATGGAGCGGAGTCGGTGGGCAGTGCGGCAATCCCTACGCGCTCGATCGAAGCCCCTGCGGCTCGAGTTCGGGCTCGGGCGCGGCGGTGAGCGGCAACCTCGCGCCGATCGCGGTCGGCACGGAGACCGACGGATCGATCGTCTGCCCCTCGTCGCTCTGCGGCATCGTGGGGATCAAGCCGACCCTCGGGCTGATCAGTCGCGCGGGCATCATCCCGATCGCGCACTCGCAGGACACCGCCGGTCCGATGGCGCGGAGCGTGACCGACGCCGCCATCCTGCTCGGCGCGCTCACCGGCGTCGATTCGAGAGACGCGGCCACTACCGCGGGCGCGGAGCATGCCGGCACCGACTACACGCGCTTCCTCGATCCGCGGGGATTGCGTGGCGCGCGTCTCGGCGCGCCGCGGAAGCGGCTCTTCGGCTATCACGACGCGACCGACAAGCTGATCGAGCAGGCGATGAACGCGCTTCGTCGCGAGGGCGCCGAGGTGATCGATCTGCCGGAGCTGCCACACCTGGGCGAGTACGACGAGAGCGAGTACGAGGTGCTCCTCTACGAATTCAAGGCCGACCTCAACACGTACCTCGCCGCGCGTGGAGCCACGGTCGAGTCGCACAGCCTGGCCGAGCTGATCGAGTGGAACGAGCGGAATCGCGCGACCTCGATGCCCTACTTCGGGCAGGAGATCTTCCTTCAAGCACTGGAGAAGGGACCTTTGACGGACCAGGCGTATCTCGATGCGCTCGCCAAGGGCCGGCACCTCTCGCGCGAGGAGGGGATCGACGCGCTGATGAACGAGCATCGACTCGATGCCTTGATCGCGCCGACCTGCTCGCCCGCCTGGACGATCGACCTCGTGACGGGCGATCACTACATCGGGGCGGCCTCGACCCCCGCGGCGGTGGCGGGCTATCCGCACATCACCGTGCCCGCGGGCTACATCTTCGGATTACCGGTCGGACTCTCGTTCTTCGGCCGCGCGTGGAGCGAGCCGACGCTGATTCGACTGGCCTATGCCTTCGAGCAGGCGACCTCGGCGCGTCGCGCGCCGCGCTTCCTCCCGACGGCGGAGCTCGGATGATCCCTCTGACCTATGCGCTCATCGCGATCAACGTCGTGGCGAGCTTCATCGTCTTCTCGCAGCCGCAGCTGATGCGGACGCTGGCCCACAGCCCGCATCAGGTGCGCGAGGAAGGCCGCTGGTACCAACTCGTCACCTCGGGCTTCATTCACGCCGACATCGGCCATCTGCTGATGAACATGCTGACGCTCTACTTCTTCGGGCCGTTCGGGGAGGCGAAGCTCGGCCCCGGCGGGTTCCTCATCGTTTACTTCGGGAGCTTGCTCGCGGGAAGCTTGCTTACACAGATCCGTCATCAGGGCAATCCGCGCTACACCGGCGTCGGCGCATCGGGCGCGGTCAGCGGCATCCTCTTCAGCTTCATCCTCTTTCGGCCGCTCGATCCGATCTACCTCTTCTTCATTCCGATCGGGATCCCGGCCGTGCTCTTCGCGGGGCTTTACCTCGCGGCCTCCGTCTATGGTCTTCGCACGCGATGGGGGAATCTAGGACACGAGGCGCACCTGGGCGGAGCGGTCGGCGGCGTCGTGTTGACCCTCGCGCTCCGTCCCGAGGCGCTTCGCACTTTTCTCGCGCACTTCTCCTGATCGGGGCACCGCCTCGGATAGACTTGGGGCCCGAGGAAGGAGTCCCCCCATGAAGCGCATCATCTCTTCGCTGCTCCTGGCGTCCGCGCTCCTCTGTTCGAGCACGGCCGGCGCCGCCAATCGGTATCTCCGCCCGAACACGCTCGGCTACGCCGCGAGCGATCCGAAGCAGGCAAGGCTCCTCAGCAAAACGACGCAGAGCGGCGCCGCCCTGCGCCTGCTCAACTGGCCGAACGGAACGGTGGCCTGGAACGGCTCGGCCGGAACGAATCGCGGCGCGTGGGGCACCTTCGGCTTCACGCACGTGGTCGACTTCTCGAGCTATTCCACGCCCGGACTCTATCGACTCGAGGTGGTTAGCAGCGGTGAGCGTTCCATCCCCTTTTCCATCGGCTCGGCCGCGCAAGGGGGGATCGACTACGAGGCGCTTGGTGCGAGCATGCTCGGCTTCTTTCGCGTGCAGCGATGCGGCAACACGGCGCCCGATCTGCACGAGCCCTGCCACCTGCTCGACGCCGCGCACATCATCGGTGGACCGAACAACGGTGCGCCGGTCAACGTGACCGGCGGCTGGCATGACGCCGGCGACTACATCAAGTTCCTCACCACCGAGGCGGTGTCGGTCGAGATGCTCCTCTTGGCCGAAGAAGCACGACCCGGCTTTTGCGGCGATCAGAACGCGAACGCGCAATCCGATCTGCTCGATGAAGCCCTCGTCGGCATCCGTCACCTGCTCAAGCTTCGGTATGCGCCCGGCCGCTTCCTCTATCAGGTGCAGGACGAGGCGGACCACAACGAAGGCAACCGCATGCCGGAAGATGACGGGCTCACGGCCGATCGGCCGGCCTTCTACGGCGCGGGGAAGAACCACCTCGGTCGCTACGCGGCGGCACTCGCCCGAGCCTCGCGCGCCTTCGCGCATCGGAAGCCGTCGCTCGCCGACTCTTGCCGCATCGCCGCGATCGACGCCTACACCACCGCCGCGAGCGTGCCCAACATCACGGGCGGCGCCTTCTACAACGATTCCGAGTGGCGCGACAAGATGGGCTTGGGCGCGATCGAGCTCTATCTCACGACCGGCACCGCCGCCTATCTGAACGACGCCAAGAGCTACTCCGATCAGGTCGGCGCCGGCTACTGGTTCGGTTGGGACACGCTGAACGCGCTGATGAACGCGCTCCTTTCGCCCTACTATGCCGCGGCTCGCACGCGCCTCGAGGAAGACCTCACGCAGTTTCAGAGCGAATCGAACGCGCATCCCTTCGGCATGTGCGCGACCGAGGTCTGGGGCACGAACCTGGTCGTGGCGGGCGAGTGCGGCATGATGCTCCTCTACGAGCGCGTGACCGGCAGCGCGACCTACGCGACCACCTCGTTCCTTCAGCGTGACTTTCTGCTCGGCACCAATCCTTGGGGCATCTGCTTCGTCGGCAGTCTGGGTGCGGTCTCGCCGCATGACCTTCACCATCAGGTCGGGATTCTGGTGAACAACGGCGCGATGCCGGGCGCCTTGACCGAAGGCCCCGCGCCCGCCTCGGAGATCAGCGGCCAAGGGATCGTGCTCGAGGATCCGGATGAGTACGC
>CAZZAH010000404.1:0-564 GCA_964652115.1 uncultured bacterium
GATCGCGGTCGATGCTTCCGGCAACTGCTACGTGACCGGCTACAGCGACGGCGGCGTCTCGATGGTCGACTACGATTACGCCACCGTGAAGTACGACCCCGCGGGCAACGTCGCGTGGGAAATCCGTTATGACGGCACCGGCGACAACATCGACGTCGCGCAGGAGATCGCGGTGCTTCCGAGCGGCGAGGTCCTCGTCTCCGGTTGGAGCACGGGCACACACCTGACCGACGTCGACTTCACCACGATCAAGTACGACCAGGGCGGCGCGGCTGTGGTGCCGGTGGAGACGCGTGCCGGCGACTTGGCGTTACGTATCGCTCCCAATCCTGTGCGCGATCACGGGACGATCGCATTTCGGCTGCCGTCGTCGGACGCGGTCGAGCTCTCGCTCTTCGACGCCGAGGGGAGACGGGTTCGCACGATCGCGGCAGGCGAGATGTCCGCAGGCGAGCATCTCCTCGATCTCGACAGCTCGACGCTCGAGCCCGGCGTGTACTTCTACCGACTGCGATCGGGTGGAGTGACGGTCCAATCGAAGGTGACCCGGATCCGGTAGGGCCA
>CAZZAH010000404.1:574-4414 GCA_964652115.1 uncultured bacterium
GCCAGGCAGCCCGGCTTTACATGGGGCGACTCGCCGTGCAAACTCGTCACGATGCAAAGCGAGCCGCCTCCGTCGCCTGATCCCTCCGAGGACGTGACCGCGATCTCCGGCGCGGATGCTCGCCGCATTTCCCGACATGAGGGCTCTTCCCCCGCGCTCGCGGTCGGGGATCTCGTGGCCGGCCGCTACCGCATCGAAGCGTTCATCGCGCGCGGAGGCATGGGCGAGGTCTTTCGCGCGCACGACGTCGAGCTCGGCGTCACGGTGGCGCTCAAGACGATTCGCGCCGATCTGGCTCACGACCCCGCCGAGCTTCGCCGCTGCAAGCAAGAAGTGTTGCTCGCGCGCTCGATCTCGCACCCGAATGTTTGCCGCATCTTCGATCTCGGTCGCGATGAGCCGCGCGGCCTCTCCTTCCTGACGATGGAATTTCTCGAAGGAGAGACGGTGGCGGCACGCGTGCGGCGCGAGGGACCTCTAAGCGAAGAGGAGCGCACTCACATTTTGCGGCAGATGGCGGACGGGCTCGACTCCGCGCATCGCGCCGGAATCGTTCATCGCGACTTCAAGAGCGCGAACGTAATGCTGGTGCCGTCGGAAGGTGGAGATCGCGCCGTCATCACCGACTTCGGGCTCGCGATCGCGCTCGAAGGCACAAGAACGTTCCAGGCCCAGGCGTCGCCGGCGAAAGGAACGACCACCACTCGATCCCATCTGAGCGACGCGCAAAGCGGAACGTCCAGTGCAGCGAGCGATATCTTCGAGACCTTGTCCTTGAGTGGAAGCGGCCGGCTCGAAGGGACGCCGGCGTACATGTCGCCGGAACAGGTCGCGGGCGGCCCGGTCGGACCGGCGAGCGATCTCTACGCGCTCGGCGTCGTGCTGTTCGAAATGACCACGGGGAGCCTGCCGTTCCAGGGCGCGACCTTGATGGAGATGGCGCGCGCGCGCCTGGAGCAGCCGCCGCTCAAGCTCAGCGCGCTCAGCGCAGCGGGGCCGCGCTGGGAGTCGATGGTGGAGCGACTACTGGCGCGCGATCCCGCGGACAGGCCGGCGAGTGGGCGCGATCTCCTCCGTCTGCTCGAGGGCAATGGCAGTGTGGAGGATCTGAGCCGCGGCAACCTTCCGACGGAAAGGGATGCGTTCGTCGGTCGTCGCGAAGAACTGGCGAGCATGCGGAGGCTTCTCCATCTCGACGGTCCTGGGATCGCCGCGTCTTCTCGGCTTCTCTCGCTGCTCGGCACCGGGGGCGCGGGAAAGAGCCGGCTCGCGATTCGTTTCGGTTGGGAGTCTCGCGCACACGTATCGGGTGGAGCCTGGTTCGCCGACCTGAGCGAGACCCGAAGCCTCGAAGGGATCGCCGCCGCGGTCGCGCGCTGTCTGACCCTTTCGCTCGATTCGGGAGACCCGATCGAGCGGCTGGGGTCCGCGATCGATCAACTAGGCGACTGTCTGATCATCCTCGACAACTTCGAGCAGATTGCCTCGCTTGCTGAAGCGTCGCTGGGGGTGTGGCTCACGCGCGCTCCACGGGCTCACTTTCTCGTGACCACACGCGAACGGCTCCGGTTGCGGCAAGAGGAGGTCCTGGCGATCGAACCGCTCGATCCCCTGCACGAAGGGTTGGAGCTTTTCGAGCTGCGCGCGCAGGAGGCGCAGCCAGGGTTCCACTTCGACGACACGAATCGAGAGCTTGTCGCGTCGGTGGTACAGCGGGTCGATGGCTTGCCGCTCGCGATCGAGCTTGCTGCAGCGCGTCTTCGCATGCTGACCCTGACGCAGCTCGAGCTGCGGCTCAGGGGTCGACTCCAGATCTTGACCGGAGGACAACGAGGCCGGCAATCGACGCTCCGCGCCACACTCGATTGGTCGTGGGAGCTTCTTTCCGGCCGAGAGCAGGCCGCCGTGCGGCAGGCCTCGCTCTTCGAAGGAGGGTTTTCCCTCGAGGCGGCGGAGGCGGTGCTCGATCTCGGGCCGCCTCAAGACGCGCCGCTCGTCCTGGACATACTGCAAGCCCTACTCGACAAGAGCTGGATTCGCGCGCGTGCGGAGGCAGAGGCGCCGCGCTTCTCGATGTACGTCACCGTGCAGGAGTACGCCGCCGAGAAGCTCGGGCAAGAAGACGAGCGGTCCGCGGCCGTCGTTCGCCACGGAGAGTACTTCGCGGCTCTTGGACGAGAGATCGGCGAGGCCCACGACCGGATCGGGGGGGCAAGGGCGCTCGTGTTGCTTCAGGCGGAGCTCGACAACATCATCGTCGCGTGCCGTCGCGCCGTCGCGCGGGCCGACGAGTCGAACGCCCACCAACTCTTTCTTTGCGCCAACAGCTTCCTGGCGAAGAACGGACCATGGAAGCTCGCGATCGAGCTCGGGCAAGCGGTGCTCCAGATCGCGACCACCCCTTGGTTGAAGGCCGGAATCCGCAGCGCGCTCGGCGGGCTCTTCTTTCAGCGGAGCGAGATCGCCGAGGCGCGTGTGCATCTCGCGGAGTCGGTCAAGATCTACGAGTCGCTCGACGCGCACACGCAGGCCGCGGGGCCGAGAATCACCTTGGGATACATCCTGCATGAGCAGGGCAGGATCGATGAGGCCCGCGAGCACTACGAGATCGCGATTCGCTCCGCAGGCCAATCGGGAAACCGGCGCGTGGAGGCCGCGCTATTGAGCTCGCTTGGGCTCTTGCACATGGACCAAGGGCGAATCGGCGAAGCGAAGGCGAGCTTCGTCGCGGCAGTGGTGGCGTCGATCGACGCGGGCGATCGCAGGCGCGAAGCGGTGGCCCGCGGCAACCTCGCGATACTTCATCGTCAACAGGGGAGTTTTGAAGAGGCGCGCCGGGAGGCCGGGCTCTCCATTCAGTGCAATCGCGAGGTCGGCAATCGGCAGCAAGAGGCGGTGATGCTCTCCAACCTGGGCAACATCCACCTCGACGAGGGGCGCATGCAGGAGGCCCGCGCGGCGTGGGAGACCTCGCTCGAGCTGCATCGACAGATGGGGAGCCGTCTCCACGAAGCCGGGGTGCTTTGCAGCATCGGCAAGCTACATCTTCTCGAGCGGGAGCTCGAGTCCGCGCGCGCCATCGTCGATCGTTCACTCGAGATCAGTCGAGAGCTGGGTGACCCTCGTCACATTGCGACCGCGCTGATCGTGCTCGCGCAGATCGAGCTGCGTGAAGATCGACTGGAGGACTCGAAGGCGCATGTCCAGGAGGGGATCGAGCTGATCCGAGCCCTCGATCCGATCGTGGTCGCGCTCGCGGAGTGCACGCTGACGGAGGTCGAGCTGAGGTTCGGCGATGCGATCTCTGCCGCTTCGGCATTGGAGAGGGCGGGTCAGATCGCGGACCAGCTGGGAGTCGCTTCGAGCTCCGAGCTCGCGAGGACGATCGAGGAGGCGCGCCGGCTCCTCGAAGGAATCTAGGCTAGCCCCTCGCGCAGCGCGCGGCTCACCGCCTCCGCCACGCTGTGCACCTGGAGCTTCTTGTACAAGCCGCGAATGTGGGTGCGGACGGTGTCGATGCTGACGCCGAGCGCGGCCGCGACCTGCTTGTACGCGAGCCCGTCGACCAGGCAGCGGAGCACGTCGCGTTCGCGATCGGTCAGGAGTAACCCGGCTGCGCTGGTCGAAGTCGCGCTTCGCGGCGAGCGCAGGAGATCGAGCACGGTGCGCGCCACGCCGGCGGTGAGCGGTGCACCGCCCTGCACGACGACCTGCAGCTGCTCGAGCAGATCGCGCGGCGGCGTTCGCTTCAGGAGATAGCCGTCCGCGCCGGCGCAGATTGCCTCAAGGATGTCGCGCGGCTCCTCGAATACGGTCAGGACGACGACGAAGGTGTCGGGC
>CAZZAH010000405.1:0-2784 GCA_964652115.1 uncultured bacterium
GCGAAGGGATCGATCGAGTCGAGCTCCTCCGACAACGACTGCCGCGCGCTCGAGTCGCCGGAGGCGGGTGAACCGGTCTCCGGGATCGGGCTTGAGAGCGTGGCGTCATCGGCCAGGAAGCGCGGCTCGCTCGCACGCGGCTCCGGCACGAGCTCCAGCGGCGGATTCGGCGATGCGCTCCGCGGCCCATCCGGCGCAGGCCGACGTTCCATCCCTCCGCTGATCGGATAGATCGAGGCCTGAGGCGGAGAACCGGCCGGCCGCTCCGCGGCAGCTTGAGCTCCCGGGGCCGGCTCCTCGGTGCCGGGCCAATCGATCAGCCCGGCCAGCGCGTTCTGACGCTCTCCCCCGCCCTGGATCGCGACGAAGCGGATGGCGACCGCGCTCGCGCCCTGGGCTTGGAGACCCAGCAGGTTGACGACGCCATCGCACACGCGCTTGAGGTCGTTCGACTGCGAGAAGAGCCGCGCCATCGCCCGGAGATCCGGGGGAGCGCTCGACTCCGACGAAAGAAGCACCACCACATCGTCCGGCTCGATCGCGAGCGAGGTCACCTCGAGGCGCAGCTTCTCCGAGCTTCCGAGCCCGGTGCGCGGTCGCGATGGGTCCTCGTTCCCCCGCTCCGCCGCGATCGCCTTTCCTCCTCGCAGGAGGCAGATCCAAGACGGCGACGTCCGGACGAAGTAGACCCGGTCCTCCTCCGCCACCGCGCAGGCGAGCTCGACCCAGCTCGGCTCGTGACGCAGTGAGCGATTGTCCTGATAGAGCCTTACATGCGTTTCCTTGAGTCGAGCGAGAAGGCCTCGGAGCGCCGGTGGGAGGTCATCCATCCCTTCGGCGCTCGCCGCCTGGTCGAGGTTGTTGAGCCGCGGTTCGAGCAGGCGCGTGAAGGTGTCCTCGGGATAGCTCATGGCGACCGCCGCGACCACCAGGGTCGGATCGGCCCATGCGCGGCACTGCCCCCCTTCGATCTCCGACGTCCCGACTTCCATGCGGACAGGAGGTCCCAGATGTTCCGCCGGCATCATCCCTGTCTCCTCCCCAGCGAATCAGGCAGGGGTTTGGCGTCCTGCCAGAGGCGCGTCGTCTCCAGGTAGTTCTTCCAGGCTTCCTGCGCTTTTCGTTTGAGCCCGGTCGCTCGGTACGCCTGCCCGAGCACATGATAGGTCCGCGGAAACGCCGGGTTGAGGTTGGCCGCCTTCTCGAGGAGCGCGACGGCGGCCTGCGCCTGGTTCAGCCCGAGCAAGCACTCGGCCTTTTGCACCAACAGGTCCGCCGAGCGGATGCCGGTACCCAAGATCGCGTCGAGCTCTTGGATCGACTCATGGAATTGCCCGGAGAGAAACAGAAGCCGCGCCAGGCTGGTCCGGACCGGGAAGTACCCGGCGTTGAGCTCGAGCGCCCGCCGGTAGCACCGAATGGCATCGCTCTCGCGCCCTTGCGCTTCGTAGAGCAGCCCGAGGTTGTACTGGAGGTCGGGGTAGCCGGGCTGAAGGCGCGCTGCGACCTCGAACTGCACCATCGCCTCGTCATGGAAGCCCTGGGACTGGTACTCGAAGCCGAGCGCCACCCGCCCATCGACCGAGGTCGGGTCGATCTCGATCGCGCGACAGAGGACCCGCACCGCCTCGTCCTCCTGACCACGCGCCAGACAGAGCCGCGCGGAGCCCAGAAGGTAGAGCGACTCGTCCCCGTGGCAGAGGAAGGAGCGCTCGAAGTGCCGCTCCGCCTGCTCGGAGGCGCCGTTTCGCGCGCACAGTGTGCCGAGGAATTCGTCGAGCTGCCAAATGGCGGGATTCCACGCTTCCCCGTTCGCGCCAGTGAAAGCGGAGCCGATCAAACCCGGCAGGCCTCCACCCTGCTTGCCGACCGCGTCGATCGATTCCAGGATCCGTCGATAGAGCGGATGCGCCGCGGCCGCCTGATCCACCCCGGTCTGGGCCAAGGTCGGGTCGCCCGCCCCTTGGGCGAAAGCTCCCAGGGCGAAGCCCGCGAGAGCGGCCCAGCGCGGTTCCTTCGCCAGCGAGTCGAGGGCCAGCTTCGCCCCGTGGAGATCGCCGCGTTGCGCGAGATACCAAGCCGTCCAGAGGCTTCGTGCGGGATCGGTCAACCGCTCGATCAGCCCTTCGCGATTCCACGCCGCGGAGTCGAGGCTCCCCTCGACCCGCCGCAGGGCGAGCATGCGGTTCAAGCGGGCGTTTAGATACTCCGGGTTAACGTCGAGCGCGGCTTCGAACTCCGCCAGTGCGGCGATGGGGTTCCCGCGCTCCAGGTAGAGGAGACCGAGGAGATTCCTCTGGTCGGCGAAGCGAGGGTGGAATTCCCTCTCCGCCTCGAGCTCCTGCTGGGCGGCCACCCAAGGATCGAAGATCAGCCGCATCGTATTGAGCGTGAATGACGGCTTCACTGGTTCACCGCCCGTCTCGGCGTGTCCTGCTGCATCCCCGGCTCGCCTTCGAGCTCGGGGAAGCGAAGCACCACGTCCTGCACTTCGGAGATCGCACGGATCTCGCCCATCAACCGCATCAAGTAGCCCTCGCGCGCGCCGGGATTCCCCTCCTCGAGCTCCTTCCCCGCACCGGTCATCCACCGGAGCGTTCCGCCGATGTAGACGACCCCGTTGGTCGTCCCGATCGTCAGGGGCCGGAGATCGATCCATTTCCGGGCGAGCAGGATACGGACCTGCGCCTGGATCTTCGTGTCGATCGAACGCTGCATTGTGAAAGCCCTCCGTCGGCCGAGGAGCAACCGGTATGCCAGGAGGAGCGATCGAGAAGGAAAGTC
>CAZZAH010000405.1:2884-4404 GCA_964652115.1 uncultured bacterium
GCCCAGGTCCCTAGAAGCGCAGGCCCCTAAAAGCGCAGCGAAGCGCTCACCCGGTGGGTGGCGTCGAGGTCGGGATTCGCGAGGTAGGCGTAGTCGACGCCGAGTCCCCGATAGCGAAGGCCGGCGCCTGCGGTCATGTTGCCGGCATCGCTTCCGACCCGAGCCGCGACCGCGTCGGCGTACCAGTATTCAAGACCACCCTGGAAATCGCTGCCGCCCGCCTGGCTCGCCTCCTCGCGTCCGTCGAAGCTTCGCGCGAGGTCTGCGCCGAGATTGAAGCGTCCCGAAAGCGACGGCAGAGCCCGACTGTACTGCGCGCCGAGCACTAAGCTCGGAGCCACCGACTCCTTGGTGCCGGTGTCCCAGGAGATGCGGGTGGTGGTGAAGTCGGCCAAGCGCGCGCCGAGGGTGACGCCGGGGCGGAGATCGTAGAGCACGCCCAGGTCGAGCCCGAAGCCGAAGCTGGTGTTGTCGAGGAGTCCCTGGCGAAGAAACTTCACGTTGCCGCCCAGCGACCACCGGGATGACATCTCGCGCGCGTAGGAGAGGAGCAGCCCGTACTCGGTGTCGCTCCCCGTCTGAAGTTGTCGACCAGGATCGTCTCCCCCGGATCCCAGCGACCATTGCCGTTCGAGTCGAGGTAGTGGTCGCGCGTCTCCTTGATGTCCCCGATGCCGAGGCGGATGAGCCCGATGCCGACCGCCTGGCGTGAGCTCCCCTGGATCGGCTGCGCGAAGGTGAAGTAGTCGTGATTGGCGAGATCCCCCAACTGCTCCGCGTGCATGAAGAGGAGCTCAGCTCGATCGAGCCGCGCGAGGCCGGCCGGATTCCAATACGAAGCGGAGGCGTCATCCGCCAAGGCGACGAACGCGCCGCCCATCCCAAGCGCGCGCGCGCCGACGCCGATCTTCATGAACTCCGCCGCGTACTTGGTGGTGGCGTGGGCGGGTTCGGCTCCGAGCAGACAGGCCAACAGACTCGAGGCGGAGAGAAGTGCGAAGGGGGCGCTCCCCCAACGGAAGGAGCTCGGGGCGCGGCCAGGCCGCACCGACTGGAACATCGCGAACCTCCTTGCTGGATTGTCGTGGGGAGCCATGCCGCGAGACTAAACACGCGAAGTGGGACGGTCAATCCATGCGTTGACACTCTATTTTCATCCTCTAGACTTTCTGCATCATCTCTTTGCTCTGGCTGCGTGATCCCCATCCCCTGAGGTATCCGATGAACGCTCGCACCACACTTTCCCTCCTGGCTCTCATCGGCGTGGGCACGCCGGCCCTGGGCTACGACATCCTCGCGGTCGACATGGGCGCCTACTGGAACAACCCCTACGACCAGTACTTTGGGGCCCAGGAGGGCTACGGCGAGCGCGGGAAGGCGGGCGAGCGCTGGTTCACCAAGGTCCACTACAGCGACCTCCGCACGGTGAACTTCTGTGACTACGACGTCGTCTTGGTGCAATCCGGCTTCGACGACGACTTCGTGCTGCACGAGACGAACGACGCGCTGAGCGCCTTGGC
>CAZZAH010000406.1:0-4395 GCA_964652115.1 uncultured bacterium
CTCCTGATGTGGGAGATCGGGAAGACCCGCGCCGACGCGGAGACGGAGTTCGATCGCACGGCGCGCTACGTCGAGGACACGATCGGAGCGCTCAAGGACCTCGATCGAACCGGCTCGCGCTTCGTGCTCGAGTCAGGATTCGTCGCGATGATTCGCCGGAGCCCGCTCGGGGTCGCGCTCTGCATGGGGCCCTTCAACTACCCGCTCAACGAGACCTTCGGCTTGCTGCTGCCGGCGCTCTTGATGGGGAACACGGTGCTGTTCAAGCCGCCGCGCTTCGGCGCGCTGCTCTATCAGCCGCTGCTCGAGGCCTTCGCGCAGTCCTTCCCCGCCGGCGTGGTCAACTCGATCTCGGGCGACGGGCAGGCGATCATCGGGCCGATCGTGAAGAGCGGGAAGATCGACGTCCTCGCCTTCATCGGCTCTGCGCGCGTTGGATCGTTGCTCAAGTCCTCGCACCCGAAGCCGAATCGACTGCGCTGCGTGCTTGGCCTCGGCGCGAAGAACGCGGCCATCGTGCTCGAGGATGCGGACCTCGATCATGCGGCGGCCGAGTGCGCGCTCGGCGCCTTCTCGTACAACGGGCAACGCTGCACCGCAATCAAGATCGTGTTCGTCGATCGTCGGCGCGCGGATGCCTTCGTCGCGAAGCTCTCCGCGGCGATCGAAGCGCTCACCGTTGGGCTGCCGTGGGAAGAGGGTGTGCGCATCACTCCTTTACCCGAGGATGGCAAGCCGGCCTGGCTCGCCTCGCTGGTGTCGCAAGCGGCGACCGGGAGTGCGCGCGTCGCGAATCGCGGCGGTGGCACGATCGACCAGACGCTCTTCTATCCCGCGGTCGTTTATCCGGCGAAGCCTTCGATGGAGATCGCGCAGGTCGAGCAGTTCGGTCCGCTGCTTCCGGTCGTGCCGTTCGATGACCCGGTGGAAGTGTTGGCCTGGATGGCGGAGTCGTCGGTCGGGCAGCAGTGCTCGCTCTTCGGCCGCGATCCGCGCGCGATCGCGAAGCTGGTCGATCCGTTGGTCAATCAGGTCTGCCGCGTGAACCTCAACAGCCAGTGCCAGCGCGGGCCGGACACCTTCCCCTTCGGCGGAAGGAAGGACTCGGCGGAGGGCACGCTGTCGGTCAGCGATGCGCTGCGCGTCTTTTCGATTCGTTCGTTGGTGGCGGCGAAGACGACGGCCGGCAATGAAGAGATCCTGTCGGGTATCGTGACCGGGCGGCATTCGGGATTCCTGAGCACCGACTTCATCTTCTGAACCGCCTGCGCACGGCTCGGAGCGGAAGGCTCGCATGTTCGAGCTGGCTCGCCGATGTGACCAGGGTGGGATCGCTCTCTGCTCCGGCGCGCTGGAAGTCTGGTTCTACCTCCGCCCGGGCGCCGGCTCCGTCGCTCGTGCCTCGCGCTCATCCGTCCTTCGTCCCCCGCAGTGTGCTGGAGCCTGAAGGTGTGACGTTTGCGCTGCAACGACGCGGCCGGTACAACCGGCCCATCCGTCGCCGCGGACAGGAAGGAACGACGAGCCGGCGAACCTCAGGCTCTCGGTCCCGCTCTGCCGTAACCGCGGGCGCCGACCTCATCGGATCAGTACCTGGCGGATCACTCGGATCACTTGACTATCACAATTCGCCCAATCTGCGGCAGATTCCCGAGCCGCGCGTAGTAAATGCCAGCCGGTAGTTGTACGCCGTTCCCATCCCGACCGTCCCAGTGAAGGGTCGACTCTCCTGATCGATCGGAACCAGCTTCGAGAGCACGGATCAATCGCCCACCGGCGTCGTAGACAGAGATCACGGTCGCTTCGCTGCCGGCGACGCTGAAGTCAACACCGCTCCGCGGTAGCGCTGGGTTCGGCACGACACGCAGCTGGCCGGGAACGGGATCGGTCGACGCCACGGCGGCTAGATTCTCGGTCGACGCCTTTTCCAAGAGGAACGAGGCACCGCCGCCGTTATCCCAGAGGATTTCGTCACCGACCCAGATCTTCAGCGTGTCACCATCCTGAGCATCGAATCGAAAGAAGCTCTCGCTTGGAGGTGTCTGCGCGTATGCATCCTCAGGACTGTCGGCGCAGCAGTAGCCCGCGATCACCTCAGGTTGACTCCCGACCTGGAAACCGATTTCCGTCCGCCACGCCGGTGAGTCGCGATTTGCGGTCCAAGCGAAGAAGTCGGCCCCCGGGGTCGCTGTCGGGCTCACTCGCTGCAAGGACCACGCTCCCAAGCTCAGCGGATGGGACAGTTTCGCGTTCGGTCCGGCGCCGTGGGTGGTGGCGTCCACGTTTAAGACGAAAGCAGTTGGCACAGAGCCGAGTTGGTCAGAGAGCTCCACCGCATCCATCGCCAGCCAGTGCTGCTGATTGCTGAAGAACCCGTATCCCTGACTGGAGGCGTGCCCCCGCAGCAAGACTTCGTCGAACCCTCCGCCATAGAACCCGAGGTACGTGGAACCTGCCTGTCGCTCCACGCTGCCGGAGTCGACTACGGCCCCCTCGAGCCGGAGGACGTATTTGAACTGATCTACATTGCAAGCAGGCGTCCCCAGAATTATTCCGAAGTTCACGAAGTCATTGCCACTTTCACGAGTGAACCTGCTGTAACCGGGAGCCGCGAAGTGACCGACCACCCAATACCGAAGCCCGTCGATGTCGAATCCGCATGGTGCATCGCCGCGAGCCCATCCCGTTCCGTCGATCTCCTCAACCAGCACTCCGTCTTCGGAGTAGGAGGGCCAACCATGACCGCCAGGTGCACTCTCGAAGCCGACAAACTCGGTTCTGAGATCGACGGGTATAAGATCGACCAAAGACACATCCACGCCGAACGAACGAGGAGCGACTGTGCACACCATCAAACAGACAGCGACCAGAACTTCGGCATACGACCTGAACGGTCGAATCATCGGAGTCCTTTGATTAAGAAGGAATCGGCGGTCACCAGCAGCTTGCGCGGCTACCAGCTCCTCCGTTTGCAGAAACACGCTATGGCTTGAGCAGACCACGGCCGCGCGCTCACGCCAGCGTGGATTCCCGACTGCTCTGCCTCGAGCGTCGGTCTGATTTTGAAAACGGTCGAAGGGATACTCGTAGTCCAACGAACAGACACGGGGCTTCGTAGGCATGGCACCTCCCGATCGCGACAATGGATGCCACGGATCGGCTGACGTCCGGTAACGAACGGTGCAGCGGGGCCCCAGGAAGGATGCCCGGAAAAAAAATCTCCGGTTGGCTCCGTCGCCCCGCGGCCGCAACAGAGGTTGGCCCCAATCAGGTGGCGGGAAGTTTAGTTGTATCCATAGTGACGCGCAAGTCAGAAGCTCGCGCAGGTCAGGGAAGTTGCCCCAAGTCATGCGCAGCGCTGTGGTGGCGTGCCATCCCCTTGTGCGTGCTGTTGACCCCGAGCTCGTACCGAAAAAATTCTCGAACGTCGCTCTTCAGGCCGTCTGGTACGCAGGCGGCGGTCGCCCTGCCGGTATGCTCGAACTTTGGATCAATCGCTGCGATCGGTATAGGCGTAGACCTTCCACACGCCGTTCCGCTCCGCCAGCGTGCCGACGAACTTCAGCGCGAACTCTTCGCCGCTCTCGGCTCGCACATGGAGACGCACGCCGTCATAGAGGGTGAAGTTGGTGTATGGCGCGCGGCCCACCTCGTAGGTCAGGCCGAGGAGCTCGAGCTTCTGTCCGCCCCAATCGGTGAGTCCCGCGGAGATCCCGCCATGGCACCGTTGATCGAGGAAGAACCAGACGTCGCCCACCTTCGCGTTGGTGATCGGCCGGCTCTGCGGAAACTCCGGCCAGAGGATCTGCGTGAACTCGTCGGCATTCACGCGCAGTGCTTGGAGCGCGTTCATGTCGCTTGCTTCCACCGCGGCGAGGATGCGAATCGCGAGGCGCTCCGGAGTCGACTCGCCGCCGGTGAAGGGAAGGTCGATCTTGCCCACGACTCGCTTGCCGGTCCGCACCGCGTCCGCTTCAGGATCGTTCGGCGGCACGTAGCCAGGCGAGCTGGTCAGAGCCGACGGTGTGATCTCCTGCCCCATCGGCGCGAGCTGAATCTCCTCGGGCCGAGGGAAGCGTGACACGTGTTCCTCGGGAACCGCCCTCGGGCGCGGCTCGCTCGTCGCTGCAGCGCCGGACGGCTCGGATTCCGCGACGCCGGGGATTTGTCCCGAGCGAGCGGCGGTGGGCGGCGATGCCTCGGTCGGGGCTTGCGCCGCGGGCGCGGGAGGCGACGCTTGCTCCGCCGGCTTCATCGCCGCACTCGCCGGCTGCTTCGACTCAACGTTAGCCGACGTGCGTCCGCCGTGATCCTCCGCCGTACCATTCCCGCACGCGCAAAGCAGCGCGCAGGCGAGGGCGGCCATCGCCACCCTCCCGTTCTTCACGTGGCTTC